>JALXCX010000093.1 GCA_026990725.1 Desulfobulbaceae bacterium | reverse complement strand
CATTGCTGTCATTGGCTCAACGCCTGCGAACCTCTATTATTTCGGGCATCTGCTGAAGATGTTGCTGAAGCAGTTGAAGATGCTGTAAATCCTTTATCTCCAGCACGACCTTAAACTCCGCAACATTTTCCGGGTTTTTTCTGGCCTGAAATTCAATAATATCGGCATCATCAGAGGAAATAAGCGCACTGATCTCTGCCAGCAGATTCTTTTTATCCTCTGCCCGTAAAAATAATTCCGAGCGGTGTCTGCCAGTTCCTTTTTCAGACCAGTTCACCTCGATCCAGCGATGCGGGTCGGTTGTCCTCAGGTTGGGACAATCACTCCTGTGGATGGAAATACCGCTGCCGGTCGTAATGAATCCGGTAATCTCATCCCCGGGGACAGGTCGACAACACTGACTAATTTTGACCAGCATATCGTCCACGCCATCAATTTCTATAGCCTGCCGACCTGTGGAGACAGCTCTGTCCTCCTCAACAGTGGCGGCCTTTTCCAGCAATTCCTCTTCCCGGCGTTTTTGTTCCTCTTTTTTAAACTCTTCCGGTTGCAGCGCTCTTTCCAGCTGGTGTACAGTCACAGTCCCGGACCCGACCTTAGCCAGCATGTCGTCAAGGGAGTTGCAACGAAGAGTTTTAAGTAATTTGCGGATGTGTCCGTTTTTGATAAGTTTTTTTAAACTCGTTTCCTTTCTTCGTAATTCACGTTCACAAATCTCACGGCCAAGTTTAAGGGATCGTTCTTTTTCTTCACGCCGCAGCCAGTTGCGGATTCTTGCCCGGGCCCGACTGGTTTTTACCAGCTGCAGCCAGGCACGTTTCGGATGCTGTTTCTTTCCCGTGAGGATCTCAACAATATCACCATTTTGCAGCTGGTACTTCAGTTGAACCAACTGGCCGTTAACTCTTGCCCCGGTACATGAATCACCAACTGCGGAATGAATGGCATAGGCAAAATCAATCGGTGTAGAACCACGGGGCAATTCTCTCACTTCTCCCGTGGGGGTTAACGCGTAAATATCCGGGTCATAGAGTTCGCCCCGGACAGACTCAAGAAACTCGGTCGGATCTTCTACTTCCTGGAGCCCCTGAACCAGTTTCTTTAAATTACGGAACAACCGGGCATCATTACCTGTTATTTTCTGCCCTTCCTTATAAGCCCAATGGGCGGCTACCCCCTCCTGGGCAACCCTATCCATTTCCTCTGTACGAATCTGAATTTCGATGAAATGGCCCTGGGGCCCTACAACGGTTGTATGCAGAGATTGATAGTTGTTTGCTTTGGGGGCAGAAACAAAATCCTTAATACGCCCCGGAACCGGTGTCCAACTGCCATGGACAGTTCCAAGGGCTTCGTAGCATTCCTTAACCGTGTTGACAATAATCCTGAAAGCGACCTTATCATAAACACGTTCAAGTGGAATATTCTGGGCAACAAGTTTTTTATAAATGGAATACAGATGCTTGGGCCGGCCAATTATCCGGATGGGAACGACTTTGTTTGCCTTAAGTTTTTCCTGGAGGATACTGATTACTTTTTCGACATATACTTCCCGTTCAGCCAGGGTACTTTCCAAATGACCTGTTAAATCTGCATATTCAACAGGAAAAAGATATTGAAAGGACAAATCCTCAAGCTCCCGTTTCATCCAGTCAATACCCAGGCGACTGGCCAGGGGGGCATATAAATCAATGGTTTCCCGGGCTACCTGTCGCTGCCGTGTTTCCTCGGACAGGCCAAGACAAACCATGTCCTGAAGGCGGTCAGCAAGCTTTACCAGAAGAACCCGGACGTCAGCTCCCATGGCCAGAAAAAGCTTGCGTATATTCTCCGCCTGATGAGCCAGTTTGGAGTCGTAATGGACATTGGTTATTCTAGTTGTTCCGTCAACGATATGAGCCACATCACGACCAAACAGCTCTTCCAGCTCGTCAACATTGGCAACTTTTTCCTTGAGCACACCATGCAGCATGCCCGAAACAACAGTATCAAGGTCAAGCTTCATGGAGGCAAGTGTCGTGGCGACATCCACTAAGTGCTGGATATAGGGTGTCCCTGAAGAGTGGACATGCCCCTCATGCCGGGAGGCGGCAAAAAAATAGGCTTGTTCAAGTTTTCCCAGAGTTTCCCCGGGAAGATAACTGCGGGCAATGGCCAGCAGCCCTTTGAGATCAGACATTTTTATGAAACAGCGTCCCTGAGAGCTTTCAACTCAGCATGGACCATTGTTGATATTTTTTCTGCGGCCTTATCATATTCGATGGTTGAGGTGTCTCCGGTTTGACGCAAACGCAACTCAACCAGGCCTTCTTTTTCCCAGGTTTTACCCACAGTGACCCGATAAGGGATACCCAATAAATCAGCATCCTTAAATTTTGAACCCGGACGTTCATCCCGATCATCGAGCAACACTTCAAGCCCTGCATCCTGCAAATTCTGATACAATTTTTCCGCAGCCCGGGTCGTCTCTTCATTTTTCACACCAAGATTCAGGACAAGAACCTGAAACGGTGCCAGCGGCAGAGGAAAAACAATGCCGTTTTTATCATGATTCTGCTCAATAGCAGCCGCCACAACCCTGCTGACCCCGATACCGTAACAACCCATGACAAGAGGCTGCTGATGCCCTTCTTTATCTTGAAAGGTCGCATTGAGGGCTTTTGAATATTTCGTACCAAGCTTAAAAATGTGACCGACTTCAATCCCTTCGGTTAATTCCAGGGAACCGCCGCAGACAGGACATGAATCTTCCGGTGTAATCTGGCGAAGGTCACCTGTCATGAGCGGAGTAAAATCACGCCCCGGATTGACCCCTGTAAGATGATTCCCTTTTTCACAGGCACCGGCAACGGCATTGACCATCTGCATCACTTCCTGATCAGCAACCAGTTTGATGGGGATATCTACCGGGCCTATATAGCCGGTCGGCAGCTTGGTCCGTCTCCAGATCTCATCATCTTCAGCCAGTTCCACATCTGTTGCGTTCAACATATTTTTCAGTTTGACTGACTGCACCTCACGATCACCCCGCACAAGAACCGCTACCGGCTCGTCATCGGCGAGATAAATCATGGTTTTAATCACGTCTTTTGCCTGAACGCCCAGAAATTCGGCCACCCGATCCACTTTTTTCATGCCTGGTGTTTCCACCTTTACACAGGGCTGCAACTCCTGATCGCTTGCCTGGCTATCCGCCAGTAGCACTTTGGCCTTTTCAACATTTGCGGCATAATCGCAAGATCTGCAAATAACAAGTGTATCTTCACCCGTTTCTGCAAGCACCATAAACTCGTGCGAAAACGAACCGCCGATACTGCCGGAATCTGCTTCAACCGGACGAAACTCAAGACCGCATCTTTTAAAAATACGGGAATAGGCCTCATGCATTATCCTATAACTGGCACTGGCTCCCTCGTCTGTTGCGTCAAAGGAGTAACCATCCTTCATTACAAACTCCCGGCCACGCATAAGACCAAACCTTGGCCGGATTTCGTCCCGAAACTTGGTTTGCACCTGATACAGATTCATGGGAAGCTGCTTATACGAATGCAATTCCCGCCGGGCAATATCTGTTATAACCTCCTCGTGGGTAGGCCCAAGACAGTACTCCCGCTCATGACGATCTCGAAAACGAAGCAGTTCGGGGCCGTATTTCTTCCAGCGGCCTGACTCCTCCCAGAGGTCTGCCGGCTGCACCATGGGCATAAGCAGCTCCTGGGCACCTGATCGATTCATTTCCTGCCTGACAATTTCCGCAACTTTTTGCATTGCCGCAAGTCCCAAAGGAAGGTAGGTGTACAGACCAGAGGTGAGTTTGCGGATAAAACCAGCCCGCAGTAACAGTTGATGGCTGACGACTTCCGCCTCTGCCGGGGTTTCCCTGGTAGTCGGAATCAACATTTTTGAATATCGCATAATTAAGTCATTTCACATGTCTAAATTTTATTCTTTCCCGGAACTCTTAAGACATTCCTGCTCCATTTGGTCCAGTTCAGCAAGAAAGGCCGGCAACAACTCATCTTCAGGAAGTTTTTTCCAGAGCTCACCCTTTTTAAAAATAATCCCAACGCCGTGGCCGCCGGCAATACCTATATCGGCTTCTTTTGCCTCGCCCGGTCCGTTGACCACGCACCCCATGACAGCCACTTTCAGATGAGATTTCATGGTCTGAAGAACCCGTTCAATTTCTTCTGCCATTGGAAAAAGATCAATTCTTGTCCGCCCGCAGGTTGGACAGGAGATCATCTCGGGTCCTCTTTCCCTGATGCGTAAAGAGCGCAGCAATTCGAACCCCACCCTGATCTCTTCTACAGGATCACGGGTTAAAGAAATACGAAAGGTATCGCCAATCCCCTCAAAAAGCAGAATACCAAGAGCGACACTTGACTTCACGGTTCCCGGAATAAGCCCGCCAGCCTCGGTAACACCGATATGCAAAGGATATTCTGTTTGCTGAGATAACTCACGATACCCAGCAATCGTCGTCAGGGTATCTGAAGATTTTATGGAAATCTTGATATCTCTAAAGCCAAGCTCTTCCAGAGCCGCAACGTTTGTCAGTGCACTCTCTATGAGTGATCGAGTGTTTTCAGGCGTTGGGTATCCGTATTTCTTGAGCAGATGTTTTTCAATAGAACCGGAATTAACCCCCACCCGAATAGGTGCCTTATGCATTTTTACCGCATCAACCACCCGGGCCAGTTTATCAGGCCCACCCAGATTACCGGGATTGATTCTGATGGCCTGGGCACCATTTTCCACAGAAGCCACAGCCAGCCGTGAATCAAAATGGATATCTGCTATAAGAGGAATGGTTATCTGGTCCCTGATAGAGCGTAACGCCAGGGCCGCATCCATATCCGGAACCGCAACCCGTATCAGTTCGCAGCCAGCCTCTTCAAGGCCCTTAATCTGGGTAACCGTTGAGATGACATCACGGGTATCTGTATTGGTCATGGACTGAACAGATATTGGAGAATCACCACCAATACCTACGCCTCCCACAATAATTTTCTTTGTTTTCTTTCGTGTAATCACAAGAGGACCACCATTGTAAAGACTGTCGGACAGTCAATCGGGCAAGAACAACTAAACATTGTTCACCTGCAACCCTTTACGCATTAGATTAATCTCGGCATCAGAAGCTCGGACATACAGAGGAACAGCCCCGGCCGGATCAAGAATATTGCCGGCTGCAAGTTGATCAGCAGCCAGAAAACCGGTTCTGGCTGCTCTGGGGCTGCTTAATGCTGCAGGAATCAGCCGCACATCCTCAATAGCTGCAAAAACATCCCGGTAGGCGTCAACCCCCGGCCCGGCAATGAGCGATGGCTGGTTGATCTCTTCTGCCAAGACCTCTGGTTTTACAGCAAAGGCTTTTTTGTGTAACTCCGGCCTGCCATCATCACCCGGCAGAAAACAGGAAGCATACACTTCCTGTTTTCTAGCATCCAGCAGACACCAGAGGGGCCGATCAATAACCGGACAGGAAAGCGCCATGCCGTCAAAGGTGGAAACACCAAGAAGCGGAACACCAAGAGCCAGAACAATGCCTTTGGCAGCGGCCATACCAATACGCAATCCGGTAAACGACCCCGGTCCAAGACTCAGGGCGACCCCGTCAAGATCAGACCACTCAACACCTGCGGCCTGCATAGCCCAGTCAACAGAGCCAAGAAGACGCCTGGAATGGGTTATGTCGGGATGCGCAGTGGCTTCCGCCAGTAAACGACCATTCTTGCTGCCGCCACGGGTTACAGAAACACTGCCGCAGCCGGTTGCTGTTTCAATGGCAAGAATCAGGTAGCTGCCAGCCATTTCTGAATAATTCCTATAAGATCATATTCCTTAACAAGACCGGCTATATCATTGTAAAAGACAAAAATCATCAAAGAGCCCAGCAGGGCAATACCAATTTTCTGGGCCCAGAGAAGTGACTCGTCGTTTAAGGGTTTCCGCCGGATTGCCTCAACCGTCAGAAAAACAAGATGACCACCATCAAGTACCGGAATCGGCAGCAAGTTTAAAATACCAAGATTAACCGAGAGCAACGCTGTAAAGTTAACCAGGTTCAACCAGCCCATCTCCATCTGTTTACCGGCAATCTCTGCGATCCTGATCGGCCCTCCCAGCTCTGAAGCTGGAATCAGCCCTTTAAACATCATCACTATTCCGTTAAAAGTCATGTAAATCAGCCCCCAGGTTTCGAGAAAGGCTGCCTGCAGAGCCGCGAACAATGGCTTTTTCTCAAACTTTAACTCTGTCGTATTGCTGATCCCCAGGAGATATCTCTCCTGTTTTTTGCCCGTGGGTCCTTCAATGCTTTTCAACTCCGGAGTCGCGTTTATCTCCAGATCATTCCCGTCACGTTGCACAATTATGAGCAGGGGCTTTCCCTTTGAGCTGTTCACCAGCGTTGAAATCTGGAGCCAGGATTTAATCTTAAAACCATTTATGGAAACAAGGGTATCACCAGCCTGCAGGCCAGAGCGCTCAGCAACAGATGCCTCTTGCACCTGACTGATTATCGGGGGGACCGGCTGAGGCATTTCCAGAAACATAAACATGCCCCAAAAAATAAAAACAGCAAAGAGCAGATTAAACAGTGGACCGGCCAGAACAATTCCAAAACGCTGCCAGATTTTTTTATGGGAAAAAGAAACAGATTTATCTGCCTCAGAGACCTCATCGCCAACCTGCTCCCCATACATTTTAACGTATCCACCCAAGGGGAACGCGGACAGCTGATAAAAAGTCTCACCCCACTGTCTGCCAATAACCTTACTGCCAAACCCCAGAGAAAACGTCAGGACTCGTACGCCAAAAAGTTTGGCAAAAAGAAAATGGCCAAATTCATGGACAAAGATAAGAACCCCGAGCACTATAATAAAGGACAGAAATGAATTCATGATCAATCAGTATTCCTTAAATTGGTTTACCCTGTTGAGGCCGGACTATCCCTGAAACCGTTGTACAATTTTCTGTTCTGCCAGCTCACGGGCCCTTGCGTCTGCGGCCAGAATTGCATCAAGATCAAGATCATTGCCACAATCGAAATGCTTCAAGGTAGCTGCCACCACCTCTGTTATTTCGGTAAAACCTATCTTTTCGGCAAGAAATGCTGCCACAGCAACCTCGTTGGCCGCATTGAGAACTGCAGGTTTCACGCCCCCTTCCTCCAGCACATCAAAGGCAAGACGTAATGCCGGGAAACGCTCATAATCGGGTTTTTCAAAGCTTAAGTTACCACAATCAGACAAACTGAGACGGGAAAGTCCCAATTCGACACGTTCAGGGTAGGACAAGGCATAGGCAATGGGAATACGCATATCCGGTATACCGAGCTGTCCGACCACGGATCCATCAATAAACTCAACCAGGGAGTGGACAATGGACTGCGGATGCACCACAACACGAATTCTATTCGCCGCAATATCAAAGAGCCACCGGGCCTCTATTACTTCAAGCCCCTTGTTCATTAAGGTAGCGGAATCAATAGAAATCTTTTGCCCCATATCCCAGTTGGGATGATCCAGTGCCTGGGCTGGAGTCACCAGGGGTAATTTATCCTGCTCCATGGTTCGAAACGGCCCGCCCGATGCCGTCAAAATGATCATACCGACATCACGGTTCCTTCCGGCCTCTAAAGCCTGGAAGATAGCTGAGTGTTCTGAGTCGATCGGGAGCAGGGAAACCCCGTGCTCCTTAACCGCCTGCATAACCAGCCGACCGGCCATGACAAGTGTTTCCTTGTTGGCAAGACCTAAATCTTTTCCTGCTGCAATGGC
>JALXCX010000092.1 GCA_026990725.1 Desulfobulbaceae bacterium | reverse complement strand
CTGTCCAGTATGAGCTTGAGCAGGACCTTGCCCGGTTCATCCTGGGGATGAGCTTTTCCGGCAAAGACAAAGTTTACCTTCCAGTTGTTTTTTACCAGAATATCAGCAAGTACTTCAATGTTGTCAAAGATCAGATCAGCCCGTTTGTAGGTAGAAAAACGTCTGGCAAAACCAATGGTGAAGACATCTTTGTTCAGCTCAACAGTCTCGCTTAGGTGGGAGAAATAGTTGGGCGGGTTAATCCAGGTTTCAACCATCTGGTTTCGGTGTGTTACCAGCATGTTGTTGATATATTCTATCAGGGTGCGGTTGTCTTTTTTCCAGGCATCTGCCAGCTGTTGGCAAAATCCTTTATCGTTTGCCAGCAGAGCATGGGTGAACACGCCGGGATCATCCCGCCAGCCGTCAAGGGTGCTGGTGTGATCAAAGAGTTGTGCCCGGTTTGAGCTTATCCAGCTCAGATGATGCACGCCGTTGGTTATGGCGGTGATTTTATCTGCAAAGTCTGGGAATTGTTTTTTTGTTACATCTCTGTGCAGTCGGCTGACGCTGTTAACGGCACGGTTGACGCGCATGGCCAGGGCTGTAAAGTTATACTGACTGGGAGATTCATCATCTGCTGCAAGCAGGTTCAGGATGTGCTGGCAGGTTTTCTGGGTGATGCCGGTGTAGAGTGATCTGTCAAAGCGGTCGTGTCCGGCTTTGACCGGGGTGTGAATTGTATAAACGATATGATGGGCAACTTCTCCGGCCGCATCAAGGATGTCGGCATCTGTCATTGTTTCTCTGAAATTTTCTCCCAGCTCTTTTTTAAGCTGGCGTAAAATCAGCTGCAGAGTCACGGCCACCCCGTGCTGTTCGTTGAGATGGATGGTGTCAGCTATCAGGCCAAGGGTCTTCATGAGCGGCAGGATAGCCGTGCCGAGCATGCGCCGTTGATTGGCCTTCATGATGGCAGACGTTGCATTATAGAGCCGGAGTCCGGCTTCTCTTACCCAGGGAGGAGAAGAAGCAATGGCATAATCAAGCAGAAATTCAGGAACGAAAAAGTCTAGTTTTTCTGATACTTCCAGCTTCATCCACACCTGCGCCTTTGCCTCGGTGAGGTGATCGTATTCATTATAGAAGGGAACAGTAATTTCCAGGGGTTGTCCCGGGTTGTCTGGATCAGTAAGCCTGAAGAGCGTTGGTGTGTCTTCTGGTGACCAGCAGGTGGCCTGGTCAATCTGGCCGACTTCAGAATCAACAAACTGGGAAAAATATCCTTCCCTGTACAGCAGAGAGACCGCCAGGACCGGTACGTGTGTGTCCGCAAGGCTCTTCAGGGTATCACCGGCAAGGACTCCGAGGCCGCCACTGTAATTTGGTATTTTTCGGGGACCGTGCAGGTATTTCCTGAGTAAATTCTGTTGTCCGCTCCCCGGATCTTCTGAGATCTTATGTCGCAGGAGATGATCCTGTACTGGATGAAAAACATCGGGGTCGGCCCCGATCTCCATGGAAATGTACACTACGGCATTCCCGTCCGGCTGGCAGAGCTGATTCCAGACATGATCAAAAACGTCTTGAGAAACTCCAAAAAAACGACCGAATTTGTTGGAGCAGCGTAATTCCTCAATGATTTTGCTGTGATGTTTTTTTTCTGTTACCACGTTTTTCTGCCTTGCAAGAACGGGGGAGAGTGCGAGCACCAGGTATTTTAAGTTAACCTCTTAAATTAGATGGGCTGATATGGTTTTGCAAGGTAATTCCTTTTCATAGAGAAAAATGTTGAACAACCTCGCCCGGGTCGAGTATAATTATTAGTTAACGATCATTTTTTTTACAATACAGGGAGGCTAGAATGCGGTTATTTTCAGCAAAGTACCAGGTATTTTTTATGGCATGTTTTTTACTGGTCGCTGTTTCCGGGTGCAGCAACAAAAAACCTGAAGTCGCAACTGGCGACCCTGACGCCCTTGGACCGGCAGAATCACTGGAGACAGCAGTTGGCGAAAACGATAATATTCTGGAAGGGCGAACTTCCGGCCCCATGCGGCCTGTGTATTTTGATTTTGACTCAGCCCGGATTCAGGGCGATCAGGTAGCGCGCATTGAAACAAACGGGGATTTTCTAAAAAACAGTGATGGCGTAAAAATCCGGATTGAGGGTAATTGTGATTCACGCGGAACCCGTGAGTATAACCTGGCATTAGGGGAACGAAGGGCCCTGAGTGCCAAAAAATATCTGGTGAATCTGGGGGTGGACCCGTCTCGTCTGTTCACCGTGAGTTTTGGGAAGGAAAAATTACTGCTTTTTGGACATGATGAGCTTTCCTGGGCACAGAATCGGCGCGATGATTTTGTTATCATAAAATAAGACTACTCCGGGCTGTACCCGTACCCACCCGGCAATCCGGGGCGGGGATTAAAAAAAGAGTATTTACGGCACAGGACTTAAAGGATGTTTTCTTTGAGTTTTTGTGCCGTTGTGTTTATATGTAGGCGTTTTATCCTAATCAAGTAGAGGTTTTCGGGTTATTCCGAATTTTTTGTTTGATAATTATTTTGAAAAAGAAAGGAGTCTGACTGTGAAAAAGATTGTCAAGATGGGCAGTGTTACAACTGTTGCGGTTTTTTTATTGGTTTCGCTATTGACCAGTGTCCCTGTGTTTGCGGCAAGCAGCAAGGTTGCGGTAATTAATATCCAAAAGGTTCTCGTCGACTCCGAAGCCGGCAAAAAGGCCAAGGCGAAAGTGGAAAAACGGATGGAAGAACTTAAAGCAAGCTTTAAAAAAGATGAGACTGCTCTGGTCTCCCTGCAAAAGGAGATTGAGAAGAAATCATCAGCCTGGAGCGAAGACAAACGCAAAGAAAAAGCCAGAGAGTTTCAGAAAAAACGGCAGAGCCTCGGCGAAAAACAGGAAGACGCCAATCTGGAAATGAAAAAAATGCAGGAAAAGTATTTAACCCCTATCATGAAAAAACTTGAGACAGTTGTCTCCGAAGTGGCCAAAGATAAGGGCTATAGCATCGTTTTGCCGCGCAATGGTGTGCTTTACGCCGAAAAGGGTGATGACATAACAGCGGCAACCACAAAAGCGCTGAATGCCAAGATGAAGTAAGGACAGCCTTTGATGACACCGCACCAGTTTCTTAAATTTATTCCCGCAACTAATTGCGGTGAGTGCGGTTATCCGGCCTGTCTGGCTTTTGCTGTAGCGGTGACCAAGGGCGGAGTTTCTCCTGAACTCTGCCCTTATTTGAATAAAAAAGACCTTCCCGAAGAGCTGTCTCCCCAAAAAAATAATGTTGGCCTTGAAGCCGTTGAGCGTGGTCAGGAAGAACGCGACATGGCCCTTGTGGCACATCTTAAATCCAAGGTACTGGATCTTGAGTTTAAGAGTCTTTCTGTTCGTCTTGGCGCAGATTGGCAAGAGAACACGCCTGATGAGCTGCGATTTATCTATCTTGGCCGTCAGGTAATACTTGATAGGGATGAAGTTATTGTGGGTGGTCGGCAGCTTGTTGATCCAAGAGATCAGATCCTGCTCTATAATTATGTCGCCTTTGGCGGCGGCAGGAGACCAGAGGGTAACTGGGTTGGGATGGAGAGCCTGCCCAACTCTATTTCAAAAATTCGTACCCTGGCCACCTATTGCGAGCTCAGGCTGGCAAAAAGATTCAGTGGTCGTGCTGATGTGTTAGGCACTCTCTGTCAACAGATCGGAGGCGCAGGCGGCCCCGGAGATCAGAGTGCAGAAGTGGGTATGGTTATCCCCGTACTGCCCCGGGTTCCGCATTATCTTCTTTTTTGGGACGAGGAGCCAGAGGACGGTTTTGACGCCAAAGTGAAAGTACTATTTGATACACATGTTATGGATTTTCTTGATCTTGAATCACTTGTTTTTGCCGCCGAGCGTTTGGCAGACAGACTGGCGGAGCTTGACAGCTGATGGATACCGAGTCACTTAAGCGAGCCGTTGATTGTTTTGCCAAAACCAATATTCTTGTTATCGGTGACCTGATAGTTGATCAGTTTATCTGGGGATCGGTGTCCCGTATTTCACCGGAAGCGCCTGTGCCTGTGGTCAATGTAACCAATGAAGAACTGCTTCTTGGCGGCAGCGCCAATGTATTGCGCAATATTGTTTCTCTTGGAGGGCGATGCGCTCTGTGCGGAATCATCGGCAACGATTCCATGGGAGAAACTCTTGTTCAGCTAATGGGGGACGTCAAGGCTCCGGTTGAGGGGCTGGTGCGCAGCTCACGGCCGACAACTGTTAAGACCCGTGTCGTGGCCCAGGGGCAGCAGGTTGTTCGTTACGACCGTGAACAGACCGGTAGCCCGTCTCCGGAAGTTATGCAGAAAATGGTGGACTATCTTGGCGACCATCTTGCTGATTTTGATGCAGTGATTGTTTCTGATTATGCCAAAGGAGTGATCAATAGCTCCTTGATGGAGCATCTGCACACGCTGGTGAACAGAACCCGTGAACAAACCGGTAAACCCCTGCCTTTGATTGTCGATCCCAAGCCGGCCCACGTCCACTTTTTTTCAGGGGCAACCGTGATTACTCCCAATAACCACGAGGCAACCCTCATCAGCGAGGTGGAGATTGTTGATGAAAAGAGCCTACTGGCTGCTGCCCGGGCAATTCGCAGGAAAATTAACTGTCAGGGCGTGCTTATTACCCGTGGCGAGGCCGGTATGGCCCTGCTTGAGCAGGGCAGGGAGCTGGTGACCGTCCCGACCATGGCCAAAGAGGTTTTTGATGTGACCGGAGCTGGCGACACTGTTGCGGCAACCCTTGCCCTGGGCCTTGCTGCCGGATGCAGCATGATCGAGTCTGCTGTTCTGGCAAACCACGCGGCAGGTATTGTGGTGGGGAAAGTGGGTACCGCCTCTGTCAGTCGTTTAGAGTTGTTTGCCACTCTTGATGATGTGTGAGCCTTTTTACAGGGTTTAAAGTAAACAAACATAATCCCCCCGCCCTGTGGGCAGGGGAGTAGACGCAAGAGAAGAAGAATTATGCGACCACGCAGTATGACCGGCTTTGGCCGGGGAACCGCCAGTGCGGATGAACGGAGCTGGATTGTCGAAATCCGAACGGTGAATCACCGTTTTCTTGACCAGAAGGTCGTTCTTCCCCGTGCGTTTGTCAGCCTGGAAGAGCGGATAAAAAAAATTGTAGCCTCCCGTCAGGACAGAGGGCGTGTGGAAATAACCCTTTCTCTGAAGGGAAAAAGCAGTAGTTCCCCCCTGCTCAGTGTGGATATGGATCTGGCTCGTCAGCAGCATAGCTGTCTGCAGGAACTTGTTGATGAATTTAGCTTGAGTTCCCGCGTGCGACTCGAAGACCTTCTGAGCCAACGTGAGATCATTACACTTGAAGAGCAGAGTCCGGACCTTGATGGAGAGTGGCCCCTTGTGGAACAGGCAGTGATATCTGCCTTGCAGGAATGCGCGGCAATGCGTGAGCGGGAAGGGCAGTCCTTAAAAAAGGATCTTTTGGACCGGCTTGATACCTTTGCAGGTATTGTCCAGACAATTGAAAACGCCATCCCCGAGGTTCTTGCCCGGCGTCAGCAGGAACTTACCGGGCGGATCGCCAGGCTTCTTGACGGTCTTGATATTGATCCCATGCGGCTGGCCCAGGAAACGGCAGTCATGGCTGATAAGGCCGATGTGACCGAAGAGGTTGTTCGGCTGGCCAGCCACATTGGCCAGTTTCGTGCCTTTCTGGACAGTGACGAGCCGGTGGGGCGGCGGCTTGATTTTCTTCTGCAGGAGTTTCTGAGGGAAGTAAACACCCTGGCCTCTAAAATTTCCAATGCAGCCATTGCCCATCTGGGTGTTGAAATGAAAAATGAAATTGAAAAACTTCGGGAACAGGTACAGAATCTTGAGTAGCTCCTGTGTTGTGATGGAATAGTTATGGATAACAGACTTATCAATGTCGGTTTTGGCAATGCCGTGAAAATAAGCCGTATTCTTGCGGTGGTCAATCCGGGTTCATCTCCTGTCAGAAAAATAAAAGATGAAGCCCGTCAGGAGCATAAACTTATCGATGTAACAGAAGGCCGCCGCACCAGGGCAATTATCATTCTTGATACAGGTCATCTGGTGCTTTCTTCGGTGCAGCCTGAAACGATTAATCAGCGTCTGGCTGCCCTTGAAGAACACATGCGGGATCCTGCCCGGCTCCTGCGGCCTTTGGAGATGGAAGATGACTGAAGGCTTTTTATTGGTTCTTTCCGCCCCGTCCGGTTGTGGTAAAACAACGCTGCTTAAGCGTGTGATGGCCGATCTGCCCGGTCTTGTTTTTTCGGTATCTCATACCACCCGTGAGCCCCGTGCTGGTGAAAAAGACGGCCGGGATTATCATTTTGTCCAAGCCGATGAGTTTCTTGAAATAAGTGATCAGCAGCCATCTGGTTTTCTCGAATGGGCCAGGGTACATGGAAACCTGTATGGTACTTCCAGACAGGATGTAGAGCAGCGGCTGGCCAGGGGGTTTGATGTTGTTCTTGATATTGATGTGCAGGGAGCAGAGCTTATTCGCAACAATGCTGATCCTGTGAGTGTGTTTATTGCGCCCCCATCGTTATCTGAGCTGGCAAGACGTCTGCGTGGCCGGGGAACAGAGACCGAGGAAAGCCTGCGGGTGCGTCTTGCCGGTGCTGAAAAGGAGATGCAGGAGGCAGGCAAGTACACCTATCTTATAGTCAATGATGATCTGGACGAGGCCGTGGAGTCTCTTAAAGCCATTATTATTGCCGAGCGGTGTCGCAGGCGCCGGGGAAAAGACGGCCTTCCGGCAGCGGGAACGGACTGAGTCATGGCCGGAGCGTACAGGACAAAGAAGAACCGCCAGCAGAAAAGAGTAGAGCACGACCGACTGCCCGATGATATGATCTGGGGTTTAAACAGTGTGACAGAGGCTCTTTTGCACAACCCCAAAGGGTTGCGGGAAGTTCTTGTCCAAAAGGGTAAAGCAGGGGCACGACTGCAGGAGGTCATTGATGCGGCCCGGCAGCATAAGGTCCGGGTTCGTTTTGTAGAGCCTGACCGGCTTGGGGTTCCTCGTGGTTGCAGGCATCAGGGCGTGGTTGCCCGTCAGTCCGAGGCCGAATGTGTTTCGCTTGCGGAGCTGGTTGCTTATGCTGCGACACACTCCCAACGTATCCTGATACTTGATTCCATTCAGGACCCTCGTAATCTTGGCTCTATTCTTCGTTCAGCGCTAGCCGCCGGGTTTGAAGCCGTGATTCTCACCCGTGAACGAAGCGCTCCGCTCTCCGGTACTGTTGCCAAAACATCGGCAGGGGCCATTTCCCGACTTACAATCTGTCAGATCGTCAATCTTGCCGATACCCTCAAAGAGCTCAAGGAATCTGGTTTCTGGATTTACGGCACCGTGGTGGAGCCGGAAGCCGTATCAATGTACGCCTCAGATTTCAGTGGTAAGATCGGCCTGGTGATTGGCAGTGAAGGCAAGGGGATCCGCCCGTTGGTGAAAAAACAATGTGACCATCTCATCACCATTCCCATGGCTGCTGATTTTGATTCACTCAACGTCTCGGTCGCCGCTGCCCTGGTCATGTTTGAGGTGCTGCGTCAGCAACAGTAGGGTTTCAGGAAGAGCTGGTTCTGCCGGTGGCAAAAAGGGCAAGGCCGTTCATGGCTGCCACTCCGTTAAAAACAATATCCCGCACGTCAAAAACCCGCATGGGCAGCCACCACTGGATGAGCTCGTCAACTGTTCCTGCCAGCCAGACCAGCAGGCAGGGAAGAAGCCAGTTGCGCA
>JALXCX010000091.1 GCA_026990725.1 Desulfobulbaceae bacterium | reverse complement strand
CCCCCGGTTCCCAAAAGACTGCCAGTGCTTCCCGCAAGATCTTCTATATTTTTGTCAATATGCGATACTGTGTAGATGGGTTTTGCTGAAACGTCGTCAGCCGGATTGGCCGTACATAATCCTTCCACATCTGTCAACATAATGTACATGTCCGCGCCAATCATGTTGGTTATCTGGGCACCAAGGGTGTCGTTATCGCCAACCCGCAGCTCCTGCACGGAAACTGTGTCATTTTCATTAATGATGGGAACCGCACCGAACTCAAACAAAGTAAGGATGGTGTTTCGGACGTTGAGATAGCGGTCACGCTGGCAAAGATCAGCATGGGTAAGTAAAATCTGAGCGACCTTCTGGTCATAGCTTGCAAAGGCCTGTTCATAAGCCTGCATAAGCAGACCCTGCCCCATGGCAGCCAGTGCCTGTTTAACCTTTAACTCCTCATGGCTTCTCCGGGGAACACCCAACCTTCGACGCCCTGCGGCGACCGCCCCGGAACTGACTAATATAACTTCTCGTCCGGTCGAACAGAGAAAGGCTATCTGCCTTGCCAGATGACCGACAACTTGGGAATTCAGGCCGTTGCTGCCTGTAAGAACCGCGCTGCCAACCTTGATAACGACCCGTTTGGCCTGATCAAACAAAGTCTGGCGATAAAAAAGTCCTTCTTTGTAGTCAACCTGAAAGGTCATGTACCAGCAGCCTCCCGTTCTTCTTCCAGCAGATCACCAATCCGTTCCTTGAGCGCTTCAATACCTGTTCCCTCAAGTGCTGACACAGCAAGACACTCAACACCAAAATCTGCAAATCCTTTTTCAAGTGCCTCCAGGCGTGAAGCATCGCAACAATCAATCTTATTTAACACAATAAGATGTGTTCGGTCCATGAGCTGTTCATTATACTCTTCAAGCTCCTTTGCTAGAATACGATAATCATCAAAGGGCTGATTGTCTTCGCTGGAACAATCTATGACGTGTAATAGAATTGAAGTCCGCTCCACATGACGAAGAAACTGATGCCCCAGTCCAACACCTTGACTGGCCCCTTCAATTAAACCCGGAATGTCCGCAATAATACAGGGCTCCATAAACTTTATCGGCATAACACCCAGTTGCGGAGCGATGGTAGTGAAGGGATAAGGGGCGACTTTAGGATTTGCTGCAGACAACTTTGAAAGAAGTGTTGATTTTCCCGCATTGGGCAAGCCAATCAGCCCCACATCAGCCAGCAGTTTCAGCTCGATTTTCAGCCAGAACTCTTCACCGGAAATTCCGGGAGTGGATTTTCGAGGCGCCCGGTTGGTAGAGGTGGCAAAACGGGCATTGCCAAAACCTCCCTTGCCTCCCCGGGCCGCAGTAAAACGCTGTCCGGCATCAACAAGATCAGCTAAAACTTCTCCAGTCTCGGCATCCTTTACCACAGACCCAACAGGAACATAAACGATAATATCTTTACCGCTTCGCCCATGCCGGTCACTCCCCTGGCCATTGCCTCCACGTTCGGCCTTAAAATGCGATCTGTATCGAAAATCAATCAGAGAATGCTTGCGCCCGTCTGCTTCCAGAAAAACAGTCCCCCCCCTGCCGCCGTCACCGCCGTTTGGTCCGCCCCTGGGAACAAATTTTTCACGTCTGAAGCTGACACAACCGTTCCCGCCGTCCCCAGCCTTGACAAAAAATTTGACCTCGTCCACAAACCCCATCATCACTCCCAATCGACAAGTAAACATCAAAAAAAAACTCGACACCAATCTGATTGATGTCGAGTAAACTGTAGCGACTGTTAAAGAAACAGTCAAACATGTACGATCTTTCCCCGATCAAGGGAAGGACTCAGGCTTCAGGATAAACAGAAACCCGTTTTCGTCCCTTGCCAAAGGCTTCAAATGTGACAACGCCATCAACCTTTGCAAACAGGGTGTAGTCGCGACCACAACCAACGTTTTCACCAGGATGAATTTTTGTGCCCAGCTGGCGCACAATGATACTGCCCGCACTGACACTCTCGCCGCCATATCGTTTCACACCCCGTCGCTGACCTGCACTGTCACGACCGTTCCTCGAACTACCACCTGCTTTTTTATGTGCCATGGGATATCTCCAAAAATAAACTCAAAAACAGCAAATTACGCTGATATTTCTTCAATGGAAAGAGCTGTAAACATCTGACGATGCCCCCGTAATACACGATAGCCCTTACGTTTTTTCTTTTTAAAGACCAAAACTTTTTTCGCTTTTCCCTGCTCTGCGATTTTGGCAACAACTTTTGCACCTTCCACAACCGGTTT
>JALXCX010000090.1 GCA_026990725.1 Desulfobulbaceae bacterium | reverse complement strand
CCGCGATCAAGCGCAAAGGTTACTGGCAGATCAGGAAGGCAGACATCGTGGATAACCTGATCAAGTGCCCGTTGCATAAAAGTGGAGTAGACAGTAACAACGGGTCGCATACCTTCCATGGCAAGGCCCGCAGCAAAGGTTACAGCGTGCTGTTCGGCAATGCCTACATCAAAAAAACGGTCTGGAAATTGTTTGCTGAAATCCATCAGTCCGGTTCCGGCCGGCATGGCCGCTGTAATTGCCGTCACTCGATTGTCTGTTTCAGCGATCCGGCACAGGGTTTTGCCAAATACAGAGGTATAGGAAACAGGGCCGGATGAAGGGTATGGTTTGCCAGTGGCAATATCAAAAGGGCCGACTCCGTGATAATCCCCGGGATTGGTTTCAGCAGGCTTATAGCCCTGGCCTTTTGTGGTGAGTACATGGATAAGCACCGGACCATGGCTGTTATCCCGAACATTTTGCAGAGTTTCAATAAGCCCCTCAAGCTCATGTCCGGGAATGGGGCCGATGTATTCAAACTTCAAGGCTTCAAAGAGCATGCCGGGAGTAAAAAAACCTTTCAGGCTCTCCTCGGATTTTCGCAAAACCGTCAGAATATTCTCTCCCACAGAAGAAAGGGCCTTCAACCGTTCTTCGACATGGTCCTTGAGACGTCGCATGGTCTTGGAGGTCAGTTTTCTGCTTAAAAAGCTCGACATTGCTCCGACATTGGGCGAAATTGACATCTCATTGTCATTTAAAATAACAATCAGGTCTTTATCCAGGTCACCGGCATGGTTCAGTCCTTCAAAGGCAAGGCCCGCTGTCATGGAACCGTCACCAATTATGGCAATAACTTTTCCAGTATCCTTATTCAGGTCTTTTGCCGCAGCCATGCCCAGGCTGTAGGAGATTGATGTCGAACTGTGGCCGGTTTCCACAACATCATATTCACTTTCCGAACGTTTCGGAAAACCGCTTATCCCCTGATATTGCCGCAAAGTGTGGAAGTCTTTCCGGCGTCCGGTGAGCAGCTTGTGCGTGTAGCACTGGTGACCGACATCCCAGATCAGTTTGTCTTTTGGCGTATCAAAAACATAGTGCAGGGCCAGTGTAAGCTCGACCACTCCCAGGCATGGGGCCAGGTGACCACCGTTTGTTGCGACAGTGGTGATAATTTTTTCCCGTATATTTTCAGCTAGAATTTCAAGAGACTGGATATCCAGATTTCGTATATCATCAGGGGAATCAATAGTCTTCAGCAGGTCCACTGTATTGTCCAGGGGGATGTCAGGCATGAGCATTGTATATCCTTTCAGTGTATGATCCGCGAAATGATTTTCTGCGGATCCTCACTCTTATCGACAAAATTGCGGTGTCGGTGAGTATCATATCGTCGGCATGTGAACAGACAGAGAAAAGGAATTAAAAACATTCTCTACTTTATAAAACTGTCTTCTGTAGAGGTGTCTTCTGTGAAAGGTTCTGCTGAAAGTGTGCCGTTTTTCTTTTGCAGCAGTTCAACCTGATTTCGTGCCTCTTCCAGCTTTTCATTGCAGTAGGCTATCAGGCCAACGCCTTCATCAAATTTTTTCAGACTCTTTTCCAGGCCAAGCTCTCCAGCCTCAAGCTCTGTGGTAATCTGTTCAAGTTTTGCAAGAGCACTCTCAAATGTTTTTTTGGCCATTTTCTATTTTTTCTATTTTTTATTCTTTTTATCAAAGGATTTATATCCTACCCTTTGAGCGCAAAAAACTTTTGACGATCTGTTCACTTGCGGTAGCCGCTTTGTTCCCGGTAAAACGTCCGTTGCATCCTGCTGATTCATGAGTAGAATGACTTAAAGAGGGAAATAGAACACATCCTAAACATTATGTATAAGGCTTTCAATACCTGAATCATGAATACTGCCCATTTAACAGATTTTGTCCGCTGGCTAAAGGTTGAGCGAGGTTATTCTCCTCATACAGTTGATGGGTATACACGTGACGTGACAGAGTTTTTTGCCTGTGTCGGCGACGAGATAGATTTGCCGCTTGTTACCCGTGATCATATCAGGACGTATCTTGCTTCATTGTACAACTCCAACTCCAGTGCAACTGTTGCCCGTAAGATGTCTGCCTTACGAACATTTTTCAGATTTGTTCTGCGTGAAGGAGTAATGACTCATGACCCGCTTTCCGGGGTGGCCGGACCAAAACTTGCCCGCTATATTCCGGTTTTTCTGACTGTGGATGAGGTATTCAACCTTCTGGAGGAACCCGGGAAGCAGGATAGTTTTTATTTGCGTGACCGCGCTCTCATGGA
>JALXCX010000089.1 GCA_026990725.1 Desulfobulbaceae bacterium | reverse complement strand
GGACGGTAGAACTTGATAATTAATCCCTGGCCATCCACAGTTTGAAGTTCATATACCCGGTTGATATAGCTGTTGAGTTGTCTACATATTGCCTGACAACGGCAATGAAGCTGTTGTTCAGCAAGCTGAAGAATGATATCGGGAGTGAGCAGGGGAAAAGCCTTGTGGTTTTCAGTTTCTTTCATGAATTATTTTGTTTCCCTGAGATTTCAGGCCCCGTCCTGGACCGTAGAATATTCTAGCTGTCCGGGCGCTTGTGGCAGGGCAGGTTATTCTGTACTCTGCAGCACCAGATCTTTAAGCGCTTTAATAAAAGCCGGGTCGTCGTTGAGTCCCAATGTGGATTTTAGCCGCATGCCAAGTTTTTTGGCCTGTTCTTTGTAGAGCATGTCAATTTCATACAAGGTCTCGATATGATCGGAAACAAAGGAGATCGGTACCATGAGGATGTTTGTACATCCCTGCCCGGAAAGGAGTTTGAGCATATCCGGAGTTGAAGGTTCAAGCCACTCTACAGGGCCGCTTCTACTCTGGTAGCAAAGCTTTCCGGCCTGGCCGGTGATTCTTTCAACAGCTGCAATGGTCTGCTTGATTTGCTGGACATAGGGGTCGCCTTCGTCGATGAATTTCTTAGGCAGACTGTGGGCACTGTAGACTATCTGGACAGGTTCCTTAAAGAGAGCCATCCCCTCGAAAATACGGGAGGCAAGGCAGGAAATATAAGAGGGGTGTACAGGCCAGGAGCGAATTTCAGAAAGTTGCAGCTCAAGATTGTGTCGGCTGTTGCTTACCTTGAGATCATCCAGAGAAGAGCCTGTTGTGGCTTTGGAGTAGTGCGGGTAAAGGGGAAGGGCGATTACTCTATGAATGCCTGCTTCTTTCATTTCGCCAAGTACCTGCTCAGAACGGGGATGCCAGTAGCGCATGCAGGGGCGTACTCTGAAGTTGCCATGGTCGCGTAGTTGTTTTTCCAGGGCTGTTGCCTGCTGTTCTGTGATTTTGCCAATGGGAGAGCCGCCGCCGATTTTTCTGTAGTTGGCCATGGAGTCGGGAGCGCGTTTCCAGGCAATGAATGAGGCAATTGTTTTTTGCAACAGGGGTGGGCCAAGGCGGATGATCTTGCGGTCGGAAAACAGGTTGTAGAGAAAAGGGCGGACATCCTCTGGTTTTTCCGGTCCGCCAAGATTGAGAAGCAGTACACCGATTTTATGTTTTTTTTGTTGATAGCCCATTGCGCGAATGTACTCGTATAGTCCTGTCGTCGTCAAGAAAATGTATGCTTTCCCTTGATTTCTCCACCACTCAGTGCCTATAGTATAAGTATGGTCAGGAAGCTTTTTATTCTTATTCTTATCTCTTGTGTTTTCACCCTCTGGCATTCAGCTGTCTTGTTTTTCTGCGTAATTGCATCTTTACAAAAAATACTTGGCTCGATCGAGTGCCGGGTTGAGGACCTGTTCTCTCCTGATCATCAAGGACGCAGCATGGGGTTGCTTCCGCCGTTAACTCATGGAGGATATGTATGGAATTGAAAGTAGAAGCCAGAAATCTTGACATGCGGAAAGGTTGGCAGGCAAAGATAGATGAGGAGCGGGATAAGCTTGTTCGTCATTATGCCAATTTTGTTCTCCATCTTCGTGTCACCATTGAGGCTACCCCCGGGTATAAGGAAGGGGGGTATGAAATCCACCTGATTGCATCGGTGCCCCAGGATACCGTTGTTGTGAAACGATGGGGTGAGAAGGTGCGACCGCTTCTTGTGGAGGCTTTTGATGTCCTGGGTTTGCAACTAAAGGAAATTGTTCGAAAGAAACAGGATCATAAAAACGGAAAGAGTGTAAAAAATCAGGGTGCATTGCTCAATGGTCAGGCACCCGGAACGATAAAGCGGTTGTTTGATGATTATGGCTTTATAGCAGATTCTGATGATCAGGAGGTCTTTTTTCATAGAAATGTTCTCAAGGATGTTTCCATGGAGGCCCTCGGAGCCGGTGATCCCGTAACCTTTGCCGCGGAAGAAGGTGATAAGGGCCCGCAGGCTGTCTGGGTGAAAGCCGGATAGCTGTTGTTTGCCTTGAAATGAAAAACAAGCCCCTGCCGAAAGATCGGCAGGGGCTTTTTTGTAGAAGGGATAAGGTGTTCGGTGTACAGTACTATCTGTTATCTTGAGCCGGTTACATTGGCGTCCCTGTACCTTGTCAGGCCGCTGAAAATATATGAATTTAACAAAAAGGAAAATGGGTCCATGTCATTTGTACAGCAGATAGATATAGGCGCGCAGTATCAGGG
>JALXCX010000088.1 GCA_026990725.1 Desulfobulbaceae bacterium | reverse complement strand
CCGTTATTGAGGTCGCATACGTTGTAATTGTCTCACCACTGCCGTAATCACCACTGTCCAGGGAAAACTCCGGGCTTAATGTAACAGTATCGTCCTGATTCAGCCCTGCTGCAAACACACCTGCCACGACTATACCCGATAACAGAGCTGCCATTGCTCCAACTTTCACCATTTTTCCTGTAGGTTTCATCTTCTCACCTGTCCCTCTATTGCTCAACTTTTTCCAGACCTGCCAAAATAAGGACCAGGCAGCTCTGATTACACTGCCTGTAGCGGCCAGGAGGGGCTTCAGGCAGTTTCTTCAACAACACGTCAGTTCACAACTCTGCCGCTGCCAGCTGTCAACATCCCGGGCAGCCATGTTCCTGCCGTACAGAACGATGGCTCCCCCGCTCACTGCCGGAATGTCTGTCATGATGAACCTTCCCGGGGGCATCAACATCCCGTCTGCCGTGGCCGGAGCGGGTCAAACAACCTGTCCGGTGGTGGTATGACTGATCGGTGTGTCCCCGCCGCATCCTGAGGGGAGTTTCCGGGGTACTCTTTCCGGAAAAGGACGTCCCATGTGCTGTTGCTTTCAACCCATGCTGCCCGGCAAAAGCCGTTGCGGCTGCCATGCATAAAATAAAAGTTGCTACCGGTACGAATTGACATGCTCTTTTGATACTCTTCATAATGTTATCCTCACAAAATGAGTTACTCTCCTTCGACCCCATCCGGCCGAACACCAGGGGAAGTCTTAAAATCATTCCCCTCTGATTGGATAACGAATGAGTTAAGGATTTATTCCATCCTCATTCTTATAATTTCTCAATTACGGTGTTTGAGGAAATTTGTTACCGGCAACAGCTGGCGAATATTCCCGGGGTATAATGTGATCATATATTCAATGTAATAGGTATTGTGTCCCTTATTTGCTCCTTATTTGCTCCTGTCTGTAGTTTGTTGTTTTTTGGAAATTCTACCGTGCCGTCCGAAGAGCGGTCTTTGAGCCATCTCCGCAACACGCTGTCATGGATATCCAGATTTCTGGCTGCCTCTGTTATTTTATATCTCTGCTCTGTTACCAGTTTGACGGCTTCATCCTTGAATTCGTCAGTGTACTTTCTAAGAGTCGTTTTCTTCATGTCAACACCTCCTTTAAGCAGTCTAACCGCTCTTAAGTTGGTGTCCACTTTTTCCATACCACGTCATATCTGGGCTTTCCCTTAAATCCTTTTCGACATACAGTCGCCAGCTAGCTTCTTCCACACTTATTTTGCCGTTTTTCAATTCGGGCCATTCTTCTTGCTCCATTTATTTATAAAAAAATAGCAAGAGGCAGAAAGAACAGGGAAGGAAACAAAAAAGGCTTTATCCCGCTATTACTGGGATAAAGCCTTGTATTTTACTGGTGCCGGAGGTCGGAGTCGAACCGACATGAGCATAAGCCCGCTGGATTTTGAGTCCAGTGCGTCTACCAGTTTCACCACTCCGGCATGAGATAAGTGCACTCCTTAATACTGCAACTTGCTTTTGACTGTCAAGGATAAAGCACCCTCGTATCGGGTAGCCGCCAGCCTTCTTCAGGCAAAGTGTTTGACAGCGACAACGGCAACCGGTAGTTTGTTCCCTGCTCACCGCTTTCGCTTGTCAATTCTATCCCCTACTCCATATGGTAACAATGCTCTCTGCCTGTTGTATTTTTTTACTGGCCGGATTTATCCAGGGGTTAACCGGATTCGGGTCTGCGCTTGTCGCCATTCCTCTTCTCAGCTTTATCCTTGATATCAAGACTGCTGTTCCTCTGTGCATGCTCAATGGCGTGGTCATCACTACGTACATGGCGCTTACACTCCGCCGTCACCTGGACCCAACAAAGATATTACCGCTGCTCATAGGATCTTTACCAGGCATTTTGGTGGGGATTTATCTGCTCAAAAATAGTGACGAATCATTATTGAGGCATGGGATTGGCGTATTGCTGACAGGATATAGTCTCTACAACCTGATCGCCCGCCCCGTTTCTTTTCATCCGGGCAGATCCTGGGGATATGTTGCGGGATTTCTCACCGGTGCCATTGGCGCGGCAATAAGTGCTGGCGGGCCCCCGGCAATTATCTACAGTACGCTGACAACATGGACAAAGGATGAAATGAAGGCCACGCTCACCGGGTTTTTTCTGGTGAACGGATACATCACAGCCAGTATGCACGCAATAACCGGCATGACCTCGCTGGCCACGGTGAAAATCTTTGCCGTGACCATGGTCTTTGTCCTGGCAGGAACGATCATAGGCTCAAAAGTTTCCGGAAGGATCAACCGATCAACCTATCTGAAAATAATCTACCTGTTTCTGGCTGGAATGGGGGTGTTGATAATACTCACTTGAAGACAAAAAAAAGAAACCGCCAGGGGTTAGCGGGAGATGTCCCGCCCTTTTCATTTAATTGACAGACACCATTCGTCCGGAGCTGGACCTTTCAGCCCTCTTACTCTTGCGGTAGGCCCGGTAAAAACGAAGTACCTTGCTTACATAGTTCACTGTTTCAGGAATACGGGGAATAGAATTTTTTACACGTCCGGGACCGGCATTATAGGCAGCCAGGCTCAGTTGAAGATTTCCCTTGTAGCTTTTGAGCAGCTCTTTTAAATAACGCGTTCCCCCAAGAATATTCTGGCGGGCATCATAACTGTTGCGAACCTTCATGTCCTTGGCAGTCCCGGGCATCAGCTGCATTAAGCCAACCGCTCCCTGGGAAGAAACCGCACGGGGGTTGAAATTCGACTCTGTTTTAATAATGGCTTTAATCAGCAGAGGATCTATACCGTGAACTCTAGCAGCCCGCTGAATATGTTTATCAAAGGCCAGCGGGTCACGCCTGGTCTTATAACTAACGGAATAACTGCTGTTAGAGTCAAAAGGCCAGGAGTTACGGCGATAAGTACGCACCCTGGGCCTGCGAGCTGTCCTGACCAGTCTTTTATGCCTTTTTTTCGGCAGAGAACGCAGGGTCACAGCCTTGTATCGGTTGTCTCCGGGGACGTTTGAATAATGGCAAACCCCGCGGGCATCCACGTACTTATAGAGATCAGCCTTAACAGGCGATGCACAGGCCGCCGCAACAAAAACAGACAGTATGATGAAAAAAGAAAATCGCAAATAACGCTCCTTACTTCTGCCTTTTTTCCCAATCCGCAAGGAATTTTTCCATGCCGATATCGGTCAGGGGATGCTTGGCCATCTGGGAAATGACTTTGTAGGGGATCGTGGCAATATCAGCGCCAATCAGAGCGGACTGGGCAACATGCATGGGGCTGCGGACAGAGGCAACAATGACCTCGGTACTGTACCCATAGTTTCTCAAAATGGTCATGATGTCGCCGATAAGCTCCATACCGTCATGGGCAATATCGTCCAGACGGCCGACAAAAGGGCTGACATAAGTGGCTCCGGCCTTGGCGGCCAGCAGAGCCTGCATGGAGGAAAAAACCAGGGTCACATTGGTTTTTATTTTTTCATCAGTGAGCCGTTTCACCGCTTTCAGTCCTTCTTCAATCATGGGAATCTTAATCACAATGTTCTCATTGATTTTTGCCAGTTCCCTGGCCTCGGCAACCATGCCGTCTGCGTCCAGGCTGATGACCTCAGCACTGATCGGACCGTCAACAAGATCGCAGATATCTGCTAAAATATCAGTAAAAGGACGCTGCTCTTTTGAAACAAGGGAAGGATTTGTAGTCACCCCGTCAACCATACCGAGTGCAAGCCCTTTTTTAATCTCATCTATATTGGCGGTATCGATAAAAAATTTCATCTATTTCCTCCCGAATTATCGGTGAACTTATCGCAGCACTCATCGCTGCAGAAATAATAGGTTTTTCCGTCCTGGCGCAGTCGCAGAGCCTGATGTTTTGGGACCAGGGTGTGACAGACCGGATCTTCTACCAGCACGTCTTCAACTGGCGATCCCTTTGCCTCTTTCTTTTGCTTCTTTTCCGCTTCATCCGCAATTTTCTCGCGGATAAGACTCCGGATAAGCCGCCAGGCAATGTATAAAAGTAGAGCAAGAATAAGAAGCCGCTGAGGACTCATAATACGCCCCCTGCCAGCTGATACACTCTTCCATTCCTGAGCACATTCATAGCTCTATTATAGTCGGGCAAACACAAAAGTCTAACCTATTTTTAAAAATATCAATGAATCTGACCTATTCCGGACTCTTTCCACACCTCAACCCCTGTCTGTCCACCGCAGGCGCTGCACCTCATTGTTTTTTGTACCGGCAATCAGTTCATCACGTAGCGCTGCAATGGTTTTCCGGTAAACAGGGTGGAGCAGGTTTGGGGAAATCTCGGCCATGGGAACCAGGACAAAAAGCCGTTTATGCATTTCAGGATGAGGCAAAGTCAGCTCGTCTGTTGACATAATAAGCGTATCATAAAGGAGCAGATCAAGGTCCAGAGTACGGTCCTGATGGGTAAAAATATGTTGGTCCCGAGTTCGGCCAAACTGTTTTTCGACGTGGAGAAGAAGCGTAAGCAACTCTTCTTGAACCAGGCTGGTCCGCAGCTCGCCTGCCGCGTTGACAAACCAGTGCGGACTCTCCATGTCAAAGGGGTTTGTCATGTACGGAGATGACAACCGCACAATCGTTATTTCCGGAAATTCTGCCAGGGTATTCCAGGCACGGGCAAGTAGTTCCTTTGATTCTCCCAGGTTGGAACCAAGTCCGACAAAGGCGGTATGAATTAATTTTTCAGAACTCACTGTTGAGCCAGTGAAAAAAAACACCCCGCCGGCAAGGCATGACAGCGGAGTGTAAGAGGTAAATTTTTAGAAACCTGCGAGATCCAGAACATCAAACATTGTGTACAGGCCATTATCGCGTCCGGCCACCCAGGCAGCTGCAAGAGCTGCACCCCGTGCAAAGTTATCACGGCTGTGCGCCCGGTGGGTAATCTCTATCCGCTCCCCTGCTCCGGCAAAATAGACAGTGTGTTCGCCCACAATATCACCGGCCCGGATCGTTTGAATGCCGATTTCTTCATCAGTACGCTCACCAATCATACCGTTGCGCTCAAAAACGCCGACCTTGGCAAGATCGCGGCCAAGGCCGAGGGCTGCCATTTCACCAAGTTTCAGGGCCGTTCCCGAGGGCGCATCCTTTTTCATGCGATGGTGAGCCTCTACGATTTCAACATCATAGGCATCACCCAGCACCGAGGCTGTTTTTTCTATCAGCTTAAACAGTACGTTCACGCCAACAGCCATATTGGGTGCCTGCACACAGGGAAAGCTTTCTTCGGCCGCTGTTTTAAGCGTGGCCAGATTATCAGCACTCAGACCAGTCGTTCCGATAACCATGGCCCGTCCGTGGGCAGCCGCAACTTTCACAAATTCCATGGTGGCTTTGTGGAAGGTAAAATCAATAACCACGTCCCCCTGATCGATTACCGACTCAATACCCGCTGAAATGGCAACACCAGTGGTGCCGAATCCGCCGTTTTCTCCCACATCTTTACCAATTGCCGGGCTGTCCGGATGTTCAAAGGCAGCAGCCAGAGTGAGGTCCGGATTCTGCTGAACCATATAGCTGATTCGCTGACCCATTCTACCGGCTGCACCGGCAACAATTACTTTTGTCATAATTCCCTGCTCTTGAGTAGTTTACATCTGAAAATTTACTGTTTTTTACATCAAGCCTACAGTTTTCATTTCAGCGCTCAGTTTATCCATGGATGCGTCATCCATCTCGGTCATGGGTAAACGTACCTCAGCTGATGAAATTATTCCCATGAGCTGCAACGCCTTTTTAGCGGGCGCTGGACTGGGATAGCAAAACATAGTTCCCATCAACCCGAATAATTCATAATGAATCTGGTTTGCCCGGGTAAGATCACCGGCAAGGGCAGCCTCCATCATATCAGCCATTGCCCGTGGTTTGATATTGGATGTTACCGAAATCACCCCTTTCCCGCCAACAAGAACAGTGGGCATACAGGTGAAGTCATCACCTGAAAGCACAATAAAATCATCGGGGCAAAGACGAATAACTTCTGAAATCTGATTCAGGCTGCCGCTTGCCTCTTTAATAGCGACAACATTCTCCAACTTGGCAAGTCTTGCGACCGTTGCGGGCAGCATATTGGTTACAGTGCGGCCCGGAACATTGTAAAGCACCATGGGAATATCAACAGCATCAAGAATTGCTTTAAAATGCTGGTACAACCCTTCCTGACTCGGTTTGTTATAATACGGGACAACAGAGAGTACCGCATCGACCCCACTTTCCTTTGCGGATTCCGTGAGCTCAATGGCCTCAAGGGTGTTATTGGCTCCGGTTCCGGCAATAACCGGAACCCGACCGTCAACTATCTCGACAGTCATTTCAATTACCCGTTTATGCTCAGAAAAACTCAACGTTGCAGACTCGCCCGTGGTTCCGCACGGGACCAGACCATGAATACCGCCATCGATCTGAAAATTGATTAAATCGGTCAACCCCTGCTCGTCCACTTTGCCGTCAAGCATCGGCGTCACAATTGCAGTCATTGCACCTTGAATTTTTTTCATCACATCCTCCTTTTTATATGAAAATCTCCGGTGTGCGTGATGAAGCACCATCAGAGCAACCAGCTTTCGTGACAAATCCCGATCAGTTTGCGCAGACCGGGGCCATACAGCTTAAAGCAGCGACTCAGCGCTCAACTCTCCCTTGTAGACAACGTAAGCCGGCCCCTTGAGAAAAACATTCTCGGCAGAATCGCCATCTTTTAATTCAAAAACTATAACCAGCCGGTCCCCACCGGAAGTGATTATCTCAACCGGTGAAGTTGTATGGCCAAGAAATGCCGCAACAAGAGCACTGGCCGTTGCCCCGGTGCCACAAGCCAGGGTTTCATCTTCAACACCGCGTTCGTATGTCCGCACCTTAAAAACACCATCCAGCTCCTGAACAAAATTTACATTTGTTCCAGCCGGAAAAAAAGCCTCGTGATGACGAAGCTGACTGCCCAGGGCGCAAACATCCATGGTGTCAATATCATTGACAAACACAACAGCATGTGGCACCCCGGTGTCAACGCTGTGGAGAAGAAGCGGAGAATCGTCAACAATGATCTCCCTGTGCATCTGCACATCAACAGGGTCGGTCATTTTAACGGAAACCTGGGTGTCTGCAACCTGGGCCTCAATAATACCGGCCAGTGTCTCAAAACGCATTCTGGCCGAAGCAATTCCATGCATATAGGCAAACCGTGCCGCACAGCGGGCACCATTGCCGCACATTTCAGCCACAGAGCCATCTGCATTAAAAAACTGCCATTTAAAATCGGCCTGATCAGAATTCTCGATCAGAATCAATCCGTCAGCTCCGGCTGAAAACTTTCTGCGACAGACTTTCGCGGCAAACTCCGGCAGAGCCTCACGGGCTATAACCGCCTGGCGGTTATCAATTATGATAAAATCATTGCCGGTACCGCTCATTTTGACAAAGGGTACCGGAAACTGGGCTATCTGCATATATTTACCACTCTTCTTGCGCAAGACTGAAGAAAAACAACCACTTACTCCATAACACTGAGGGACTCACCTCTCAGCAAATCCTCATATTCTTCGCGATATCGAATAACCTGAAAACGCTCGTCCTTGACCAGCACTTCAGGAATCCTGGGACGCGAATTATAGTTTGACGACATGGAAAAACCATAGGCACCACAGCTCATGACAGCCAGTAAATCATCCTGAGCAACTGCCGGCATCATCCGGTCCCGGGCCAAAAAATCCCCGGTTTCACAAATTGGTCCAACTATATCAACAAGCTCCTGCGCACTGTCTGTTTCCA
>JALXCX010000087.1 GCA_026990725.1 Desulfobulbaceae bacterium | reverse complement strand
AAATTACTGAACATTGCAGTCGGCTGGTCAAAGAATACGCGGTGAAAACACCCTCTCTTGAAACAACCACCAGCAATCTTTCCGGCGGTAATATTCAAAAACTGATCATGGCCCGTGAGCTTGACGCCGGTCCCAGTGTCCTGGTGGCCTCCCAGCCCACCCGGGGTGTTGATATCGGAGCGGCCGAATACATCCATGAGCGCATTGCGGCCCAGCGCCAACGGGGGACAGCCTCCATCGTTATTTCAGAAGATCTTGACGAGGTCATGGCGCTCTCTGACCGGATCGCTGTCATGTTTGACGGCAGGATCATGGGCATTATTCCCCGGGAGGAGGCCACCCGAGAATCCATCGGCCTGCTGATGACGGGTGAGCAGGGATTGACGGGTAGGGCGGCGTAGATGCAGCAATACGTAAGGATTTCTGGATATTACCTATGAAGATGAGCAGGGCCGAATTTGTTAATTGGCCAAACAAAGTTATAACCCTAATGGGCATGTCCGGGGTGGGCAAAACCACCCTTGCCAGCCTGCTGCCCAAAACGCAGTGGTTTCATTATTCAGCTGATTACCGCATCGGCACCCGCTACCTGAAAGAGCCCATCCTTGACAACATCAAGGTGCAGGCCATGGAGCAGCCCTTTCTGCGTGATTTGGTGCTCAGTGATTCGCTCTCGTTCCGCTGCAATATCACCTTTCAGCACCTCAAGCCGGTGGCCTGTTTTCTGGGGAAAATCGGCAACCCGGCACTTGGCGGAATCACCATAGACGAGTTTAAGCGGCGTCAGCGTCTGCACCGGCAGGCAGAGATTGCCGCCACCAATGATGTGGGCGAATTTATTGCCAAGGCCAGAAACCTTTACGGCCGAGCTCATTTTTTAAATGACACCGGCGGCAGTATCTGCGAGCTCACCGATGAGGAGGCCTGGAACACGCTTGCCAGTCGTTCCCTTATTATTTATCTCAAGGCGGACGCAGGCATGGAAAAGGTGATGATAGAACGGGCCCAGGCAGACCCGAAACCGCTCTATTATGATGAAGATTTTCTCGACCGTCATATTGCCAAATTCCTCGCCCTAAAAGGGCTTACCGGCACAGACGAAATGAATCCGGACGAATATGTGCAATGGGTGTTTCCCCATCTTATTGCCCATCGCCGTCCGCTTTATGAACGAATTGCCGACAGGTACGGCTATACTGTTGATGCGGGCAAGGTGCTGGCCGTAAAAAATGAACAGGATGTGCTGAATTTAATCAGCGGGGCGTTGTAAATGGATCATATTCTTCACCTGAAATGTCTGGTCTGCGGCGATACGTATCTGCCCGGTGATATCGACTACATCTGCCCCAAACATGGGAATGAGGGTATTGTTGATGTCTGCTACGACTATGACCTGATCAAAACCAGGATAAGCAGGGAAAGCCTTGCTGTTAATCCGGATTTTTCCATCTGGCGCTATAAACCGCTTCTGCCTGTGGCTCTTGAGGCGCCGGTGCCGCCCCTGGCCATTGGCTGGACGCCAATGTATGCGGCACCACGTCTTGCCGGAAGACTTGGCCTTGGTCACGTCTTTGTCAAGGATGACGGCCGTCTGCCCACGGCCAGTTTTAAAGACCGGGCAAGTGCTGTGGCCGTGGTACGGGCCAGGGCTGAAAAGGCACCAGTCATTACAACGGCCAGCACCGGCAATGCGGCTGCGGCTCTCTCAGGCATCTGTGCAAGCGTTGGCCAGAAAAATGTCATTTTTGTGCCCCGGTCAGCACCTCCGGCCAAGATTGCCCAGCTGCTGGTCTACGATGCAACGGTTATACTGGTCAAAGGGACCTATGACGAGGCCTTTGAGTTATGCCTTGAAGCGGCGGCCGAGTATGGCTGGTATAACCGTAATACAGGCTATAACCCCTACATGACCGAGGGCAAGAAAACAGCAGCCTTTGAGATATGCGAACAGATGCACTGGCAGGCCCCGGACGTTGTCTTTGTCAGTGTGGGGGATGGCTGCATCATCGGCGGGCTGCATAAAGGGTTTAAGGATTTGCTGGCCCTTGGCTTTATTGACTCCATGCCCCGGATTATCGGGGTACAGGCAGAGGGCAGCAGTTATCTGTATGAGGCCTGGAAAAACAAAGAGGATATTCTCACCAAGCCTCCGGTCTCAGGAGTCACCGTTGCCGACAGCATCAGTGCCGGGTTGCCACGGGACAGGATAAAGGCGCTGGCCGCTGTGACTAAAACAGATGGCGCCTATGTACAGGTCAGTGACGAGGAAATACTGGCGGCTGTGCCCGAGCTTGCCAG
>JALXCX010000086.1 GCA_026990725.1 Desulfobulbaceae bacterium | reverse complement strand
CTGGATGAAGTCATGGGCTTAAAAGCATAATTCCCAAAAAACGTATACAATAGACATCATATTCTAATTGAGCAGATCAAGAGCAAACCTGACAAATGATTCCACACCCGTCAACAGGACTGATTCGTCATATCTAAATTCAGCATTGTGCAGCGGCGCACAGCCTTCAAATCCGGAACCGACAAAGAAATAACAGCCCTTTGTTCTTTCCAGGACAAAGGCCATATCCTCGGCGCCCATTGTTGACTCCGGCTCGACGATTCGATCCTTAGCCACCACCTTTTCCATACATCTTTTCATGATTTCAACCATGTCGGGATCATTCTCAAGCGGCGGATAGCCTTGCGTGTGGTCAAATGTATAGGATGCCCCCATGGAATCACATACTCCAGAAATAATCTGCTCAAATATTTTCGGATAATCCCGCCATATTGTTTTGTTAAAGGTTCGAATTGTGCCGGTCAGACTGGCTTTTTCTGATATAATATTGGGGGCAGAGCCGCCATGCAGGGAGCCGATGGTGATGACAGACGGGCTCAAAGGATTGATTTTCTGGTTCACAACCCGTTGAAGACCATTTGCAACTTGAACAGCAGTATCAATAGCATCCACACAAAGATGGGGCATGGCTCCATGTCCGCCTTTGCCGGTTATCTCAATTGTGAATGAGCTGCCGGCTGCCATCAGAACGCCGGATTTTATCGCAAGATTACCAGCAGGAGCCCCCGGCCATAAATGACAGGCCACTGAATAATCTACCTGAGGGTTTTCCAGAATCCCGGCTTCAATCATCGGCTTGGCACCACCCGGCCCCTCTTCCGCCGGTTGAAACATAAACTTGATATTACCTGAAAAACGATCCCTCATTCCGGCCAGAATACTGGCTGTAACCAGTGCCATGGCCATGTGCCCGTCATGTCCGCAGGCATGCATCATGTTTTCATGTGTGGAGGTAAAACTGAGCCCTGTTTGTTCATGGATGGGCAGGCCATCCATATCAGCCCTGATAAGAAGAGTTTTTCCGGGTTTGTTACCTTTCAAGAGCCCGATTATACCTGTTTGGGCTATGTCGGTGGATACCTCAATTTCCGGTATTTCACGCAGGTATTCTTCAACGAACCGGGCTGTCTTTTTTTCCAAAAATCCTTTCTCAGGGATTTTATGAAGCTTTTGTCGGATCGCAGTTATATGGGATTTCTCTTTGGCAACTCTAGTTTTGATGTTTTCCATAAGTTTGACAAACTCGTAAAAAGGTAAAATCTACGATGGATTTGTAAAAACCTTTATGTTCAGATGACTAAGAGTCCTCTTTTATAGACCGCCAGATGATTACGATGGTCAGCAGCCATGGTGATGTCCACCAGAGGATTTCCTTTTACCAGAAGCAGATCAGCAACAGCACCTTTTTTTATGCGCCCATGGTCTGCAAGACCCATCAAATCAGCCCCGGCAGAGCACCCCGCTCGCAAGGCATCTTTTTCTGAAATGGAATGATCTACCATCAACTTCAGTTCCCAACCGTTTTCACCGTGCAGGTTAAAAGGCGTACCCGCATCCGTACCCATCGCCAAAAGCCCACCTGCGCGATAAAAAGAAAGAAGAGATTTTCGTTGCTGTTCGGCCACCTGTTCAGACTTCTCAACCATATAGGCAGGAATTCCTTTATCAGCATGTTTCAGCATATTATGCAGAGCAGAAATGGTTGGTATCAGGTACGTACCGGCCTCAAGCATTTCCTCAAGACATTGATCATCCAGATACACCCCATGTTCAATGGAGGTAATGCCGCCCCGAATGGCATTCAATATTCCCTGTGTTCCCTGGGCATGAGTAGCAGTTCGTTTATTCAGACGATCTGCTTCCCGAATGGCGCAGGCCATCTCTTCTGCAGTGTAATGGGCATCTTTGGGGTTCACGCCAAAAGTCATAACCCCGCCTGTTGCCATTATCTTTACAAAATCGCATCCGGCATGCACCTGCTCCCGAACCGCTTTGACGACTTCATCGCAACCATCAGCGATCCTTCCCCAACGACTCCCATGTCCACCTGTCATGCAAATCATTCGACCGGCACAATGAATGGTGGGACCTTGAAATTCGCCTCGATTCACGGCATCTCGTACCGGGAGTTCAAGATATTCTCTGCCACCGCAATCCCGCAGACTGGTAATACCATTTTTGAGTGAACGCCGGACATTTTTCAGGGCAGTGAGGGTAATCGCCCCCGGTGATAATTTGTTTAATTCAGCAGATGGATCAGCAGAGCCTTTATAGCAAAGATGAACATGGCAATCGATCAACCCAGGCATGAGTGTGGCCCCTTTGGTGTCAATAGTTTTGCCGGTGAATCCTGAAAAATTTTCCTGATGGGCGACCTCAACAATCCGATCATTTTCAATCAGAACCGCTGTCTCTTCAGGCAGCTCTCCTTCACCGTCAAAGACAAGCCCACCGGTAAAGAGTGTTTTAATTGTCATTTCAGCTAGTTCCTTTCATAGAAATCATTTGATCAACTCAAATATTCCATAAGATTGTGCATAAAAAGCTCAAACTTATGTATCTGGGAAATCTCAATATATTCATTGGGCCTGTGCGCCTGATTGATGGAACCGGGGCCACAGATAACAGTAGAAAGGCCTGCCTCCTGAAAAAGCCCTGCTTCCGTGGCATATGAGACAGTTTCCATCTGTTTCTTCCCTGTCAGATGCTTGCACAATTGTTCTGCTGTGCCATCCGTTTCCGGAGACAGACCCGGTGCCTCAGCATTCACAGTAGTGACAATGCTGCAGTCCGATGAAATCTTATGCATCTCTTTAAGAAGTGGCATGCAAAAATCATTCAGCTTATTGACATAATCCCGGGCATCTTCACCGGAAACAGTACGAACATCCCAGTCAAAAGAACAGTCGCGGGCAATGATATTGACAGCCGTGCCCCCTTTTATCACCCCGACATGAACAGAAGTGTAAGGGGGATCAAAAGGTACGTCGGGAGACAGATTTCGCCGGTTTTCAAGCATCAGATCTTCCAGATAAGTAATAAGACGTGCTGCTGTCATTACGGCACTGACACCATGATCAATCTGGCTGGAATGGGCCTCATGACCGGTTACAGTAGTCGTATAACTGCCGATGCCCTTATGAGCGTTGATGATACGCATACTGGTCGGTTCACCAACAATGACCGCCATGGGTGGAGGAAGTTTTTCCGCCATTTCATTAATCATGGCAGGTGCCCCGAAACAACCAATCTCTTCATCATAGGAAAGGGCAAGATGAATGGGTTTCCGCAAACCTTTTTTCAGCATTTCCGGTACAAAAGCAAGAACGACGGCAAGAAAGCTCTTCATGTCGGCTGTCCCGCGACCGTATAAACGGTTATTTTTCTCCACAACCTGAAAAGGATCACTTTCCCAGGGCTGACCCTGAACCGGCACGACATCGGTATGCCCGGACAATATTACCCCTCCACCGGTCATTGGTCCAATTGTGGCATATAAATTGGCTTTTTTCCCATCGGCACTTGGTAATATTTTACAGGACACACCATGGCCGGCAAGATAGGATTGGACGAATTGAATCAGTGGCAGGTTGGATTCGCTTGAGACAGTGGCAAAAGAGACAAGCTTTTCGATGAATTGTTTTGAGCTGTAAGATTTCAAGTCTGTTCGTGGAGTAAGTGGTTTTATTCTTTGCCAAAAAATCCTCATTGCATAAGAATTGAATTTTTTGGAAATATCCTGAAGATGTTATTGAATATGACCCTCGACATCAAATATATCATTTGCAAAATAGCCGTTATAATACATTCCTTTCATGGCATTTCACCAGGTTTCGTAAGCATTTCACGAGACTTTATCTTCATTTGGATATAGATAGTGTCCGTCCAAAAATGAGATTCCTCCTTCTAAATCGAGACGCAGTAAAAATATCACAGCAACCAAGAGCTAGGAAAAAAGGCAATTCAGGACAGGCACAAGATAACAATGAAGGATCACACCAGCAAGCAAAACATAATTGTAACAATAAAGAAGATGAAGAGTTTTTACGAATCCATCAATATTGGTAAGCCACAAGAGTGTGTATCCTGTGTCGAACTGATTGGTCATCGATTTTATGACAAAACCACGGATTTTCCCCTCAAAGTGATTAGAGTAAACAAATAGAACAAAATTAGGCAGATTCAAGCGAAACAAAAAAATACGAGGAGCCTGTACGAGAATTGCATTTTCGAACATGCTCCCAGGCTGATTTGGCAGCGTTGATTGCATCAAAAAAGGAAAATACTGATATGCAGGCACGTGGACCCCTTATGATAGAACATCGTCTGATTGAACGAATGCTCTCAAGCATTAAAAACATCCTGTCGAAAATCGAATCAAAACAAAAAATAGACCCTGTTTTCATAGACACAGCAGTTGATTTCATCCAGATGTACGCAGACAGAACACATCATGGGAAAGAGGAAGATATTCTCTTTCGCGAATTGAAAAAGAAATCGATGTCTGACGAAGATCGGCAAGTCATGGTAGAATTAACCAGGGAACATGCATTTGGTCGGCAAACAACCAGGGCACTTATTGAAGCCACCAGCCGTTATCGGAATGGTGATGCGGCTGCTCTGCCCGATATTTTTGAAAAACTTCAAACTCTTATTGAGTTCTATCCAAAGCACATCGAGAAAGAAGACAAGGTATTTTTTCCAGCATCCAGAGCTTATTTCACTGAAGAAGAAGACCAGACTTTACTGGCAGAGTTCCTGGAGTTTGATCAAAAAATGATTCACGAAAAATATATATCCGTGGCTGAAAGTTTTGAAAAGCTGGCTATGAGTACACAGCAAAAGGGGTCATAAAAGAAAGCTGCCCCGCTTATCACCACTAAAAAGTGCGTATTCCAGAGCAATCCGGACAGCGATTTTGCTAGCTCCGATTGTTACCAGGTTCTCGCATAACTACTGACAATAGAAAGTACTGCCCGCCCCTCACCGTCTACCAGATTGTGACCTCCCAAAGTGTTTGCCAGAAGATCCAGCATTTGCCTGGCTTCACCAAGGCCTTTTTCAGCCAATCTCTTCTGATTCAGAGTATAGCCCTGTACAAGATAGTCTTTCAGAATCGAAGTTGCCGAAATCCGAAATTCGTGTACCCTGCCGCGATTTCACGCGATAACCGACAGAAATAATGACATCAAGATTATAATGGTCGACTCTATATTTTTTACCGTCAGCAGCAGTATGTGCAAATTGTGCACATACTCGATCCTTAATCAATTCCCCTTCTTTAAAGACGTTATTAATATGCTTTGTGATCACAGACCGCTCACGCCCAAACAATTCCCGCATCTGTGCCTGTGATAACCACACACTTTCATCCCTCAGTTGTACCTCAACGACACTCTGGCCATCATCGGACTGATACAGGATCAACTCTCCTTGTTCAAAACTCATTTAATTTCTCATTTTCCATTATTCTTAATTAACCGTTTTCGACCTTCAGGTTCAGTTAAGTAATTTTCGGAATTGACGACGTTTGTTTCTGTTTCAATCTCCAGTTTCTCCCTGGCATCCCCGGCAATCTTTCCACCCTTATGAGCTGCCACCTTATTTTCAGGGAAATCGCGGGCATCCTGTTTTCTCGCAATCTCAGTGGTGGCCGCTTCACCAAGCATGGAAAAGATAAGTTCAAGATCAGTCATATGATCCCGTAAATTTTCCCGTTGCAATCCTTTTAAATCCTTATACTCGGACGGAGTCAACCCAAAAGCAGCTTTTGATATTTCTGCCGTTAAAATAGCATATTCGGGTTGTTCTTTTATCCCACGGTTCTTCCACTCGTCAGTAAGTTCAGCCCGAACGGCAATACCTCGCATTCGTTTTTCAATCCAGGCTTCAGAATATCCTTTGGCACGGTAAAGTGCTTTCGTGCGTTTTGTGGCAAGTTCCGGATCTTCAATTTCCTGCACCCGTTCATAGCCGACTTTTGCTAACCAGCGCTTGAAAGGTTCAGCTTTGGGAGAAGGGATGGATTGAATAATACGAAATAAACCTTCTGTATTTGCGCAATTTAATTTTCTTTTCTTGCCATCTGCAGCCTTCAAAGGAAGGGGGGTACAAATTGTACCCCAGTAGGAATTCAACTCTACATCCCGTTGACGCATTCTTTTGATATATTGACGAGGGTCAGTGCTATCTGTCAAGACTTCGACAATATCAATGATCGCAAACCACCACTCATCGTTATACAAAGTGCGTCGAATCTCTTTGCCCTTAAAAATAGCCAGTTTGGTTTCCATATTGTTCTCTCAAATTCTTTTAACCAACAGCAACCCACAGCCAATAGCCTTGCAGCGACCTAACCCGGCAAATAGAGAATTGGTAAATTTTGATAAGCTCGTAAAAAGGTCAACTTTTAGATGGATTTGTAAAAAGCTTCTTATTCGAGGCGCGTAAAAAATGAATTATTTCGGCGTACTAAAGTACGTTGAAATCATTCGTTTTTTGCAGCAACGAAGAAGATGAAGAGTTTTTACGAATCCATCAATTTTGCCACATCCATCACTTCAATCTCACCGGTAAAATCAATGGAGCTGTAGCCACTCCTGTTTCGTCCTTTTGTTTTTTTAGCTAAGGAATGCCATTGATATCCACTGCTCTGTAATTTTAATTGATTGTCACGATTCCGGCATATTTGAAACCCGTGTGCCTTACTTTTTTTCAACAGCCAGTTTTCAAGGGCAAGATCAACGGCCGCTCTGGTCGCCCACTCCAGTTTATCCCGCAAGCTCATTGTGTATTGAAGGCGTTCAGCATAACGAAAATCATTTTCAAATATGCTGGTAAGTTTTTTATCCAACCTCTCGCCGCCATCTGCCAGAAGAACCTTTTTGAAATCTCTTTTATGAGATATTGAGGGCAATCGTTTTAACAGGTCACATTCAGCACACAGTTCGTTAAGGTAATATAGCTGAGCACCCATGACAACATCATGTTCCTTCCCTTTTTTGGTACCCACCGGATTAGCCCATAAATCAAACTGCAACCTTGTTCTGGCTCGCAGTCTGAGCGGGTAGTCCCTGCTTTCAACCTTGAAAATTGTATTATGAATATTTTTCATCGATTTCTAAGCTGCCTATGCGGCAGTGAACTGGAAATGATCAAAACTGTAAATGTGCCCTGTTTTCTAAGCTGCCTATGCGGCAGTGAACGGAAGATCTGTTTGCCACAAAGCTCGATGTTTTTTCTAAGCTGCCTATGCGGCAGTGAACTGAGCAGTCTGTATAGTATCCTCGACATAAGATTTCTAAGCTGCCTATGCGACAGTGAACGCTTTTTGACAAATCTGTTCGGACAGTTAGCATTTCTAAGCTGCCTATGCGGCAGTGAACGGGCAGCTACATATAAAAAGCTTGTTTCTCTCTTTCTAAGCTGCCTATGCGGCAGTGAACCCCTGCCAGACCGTTCTCGGTAGAGTGTCGTTTTTCTAAGCTGCCTATGCGGCAGTGAACAGAAGATCTGTTTGCCACAAAGCTCGATGTTTTTTCTAAGCTGCCTATGCGGCAGTGAACGCCGTATGGATAAAGTATGCTAGAAAGTTGGTTTTCTAAGCTGCCTATGCGGCAGTGAACTGAAGATCTGTTTGCCACAAAGCTCGATGTTTTTTCTAAGCTGCCTATGCGGCAGTGAACGTGGTGGTGTGTATGTTGCCCATGCTGACGCTTTTCTAAGCTGCCTATGCGGCAGTGAACGAAAACTGGCGCATGAAACGCGTTGTTTCCAGTTTCTAAGCTGCCTATGCGGCAGTGAACAAAACGGCAACGAGATTCGTCATTCCATCGAGTTTTCTAAGCTGCCTATGCGGCAGTGAACTTTTGCAGACCGACCGTTAAGGGAGTGCGTAAT
>JALXCX010000085.1 GCA_026990725.1 Desulfobulbaceae bacterium | reverse complement strand
CCCAACCTGCTTGATGAAAATGACAATTTATTTGTTGAATGTGCATTTACGAGCAACAGCCAATACTTGATAACTTCAAATACCAAGGACTTTCATTTTGCTAGACTTAAAAGTCACCCATTCAAAGTGGTGACTCCTGGAGATTTTTATTACCTCTGGAGGTGTGATAATGAGTAAAACACAAGTTGTTACTTTAAGGGTACCAGCGGAACTTAAAAACCGTTTGGCACATGAAGCTAAAGCCCAAGGTGTTTCTTTAAATAACCTTGCCAACTACTTTTTAACGACACAATTGAGCCAACTTGAAGCATTATCTGTCGTAGAGTCACGAATTTCAAAGAAAAATATTTCTACTCTTAAATCAGAAGTTACCAAAATATTAAACGCTGTACCAAAAAAGAAGACAGTACCGGAGTGGGATACCGTTAAAGTATAAATCAGAGAACAATGATGCGTTATGAATATTCTTAAGTTAATTGGCAACACTCCTCTTGTTTCTCTTAATCACCTGCCCTCTTCAAGCGGCGGTGATATTTACGCAAAACTTGAATACTTAAACCCGGGTGGTTCTGTAAAAGATCGCATAGCCCTGTCCATGGTTGAAGCGGGCGAAGAAAGCGGCGAACTCACAGACAACAAAATCCTGCTGGAAGCAACCAGTGGTAATACCGGCATTGGTCTGGCCATGGTCTGCGCGGCCAAGGGATACCGCTGCCAGCTGATCATGCCGGAATCGGCCAGTATTGAACGACGCCAGATAATGAAAGCGTACGGGGCAGAAATCATCCTGACTCCTGCAAAAAAAGCTACTGACGGGGCCATTGAAAAAGCTTATGCCCTTGTCCGTGAGCACCCGGAACTTTACTTTTTAACCGACCAGTTCAACAATCCGGCTAACTGGCAGGCGCATTACAAGACAACCGGCCCTGAAATATGGCAGCAGAGCGAAGGCAAAGTAACCCATGTCATTGTGGCACTGGGCACTTCTGGAACAGCCATGGGGCTGTCCACCTGGTTTCGGGAGCATCATCCGGAGGTCCGGGTCATTGCCGTTGAGCCTTATTTCGGCCATAAAATCCAGGGACTCAAAAACATGAAAGAGTCCTATAAGCCGGAAATATTTGATAAAAAACTGCCTCATGAAATCGTTAACGTGGCAGATGAAGATGCCTTTCGCACAGCACGACAGCTGACACGTAAAGAAGGAATATTTGTGGGAATGAGTTCCGGTGCGGCCATGTATGCGGCAATGGAACAGGCAAAAAAAGATAAGAAGGCCCACATTGTCGCTCTGTTTCCAGACGGTGGTGAGCGCTATCTGAGCACGCCTTTGTTTGCCCGCAAACACAAGGAAACCGACAAACAGGACCAGCTTAGATTTTACAACACAATGTCCCGCAGGAAAGAAGTTTTCAGCCCCAGGCATGAGAAGAAAATCACATTTTACGCCTGTGGTCCTACTGCCTACGAGTTGCCCCACCTTGCCCATTGCCGCCGATTTGTTGTTGCCGATCTCATGACACGTTATTTACAGTTCAAAGGATTTGAAGTGCAATCCTTCATGAATTTCACCGATCTGGACGACAACACCATTGCCGGGGCTCTACAGGCGGATATGCCCATGGACGAATTTACCAATCAGTACATTTTCGCCTTTCGGGATGCAATCAAAACCTTGGGTATTAACGATTTTTCTGGCTATCCCAGGGCATCTGAGCATGTGGGCGACATGATTGAGATCACCCATGAACTTATCCATAAAGGATATGCCTATGAAAAACACGGCTCGATCTATTTTGACATTTCAAAATTTAAAAAATACGGACGCTTATCAGGAATAGATTTAAGTAAAATGCAGCTTGGCCACACTGTTGATCTTGACAATTATGAAAAAGATAATCCCCGGGATTTCACCCTGCTCAAGCGCTCCACCCTGAGCGAGCTGAAAAAAGGCGTATTTTTTGAAACCGACTGGGGCAATATCCGCCCCGGCTGGCACATCGAATGTTCTGCCATGTCCACCCGCTATCTCGGCGAGACGTTAGATATCCATACAGCCAGCCAGGATCTTATGTTTCCGCATCATGAAAACGAAATTGCCATTGCCGAAGCACTTACAGGCAAACCGCTGGCCAATTACTGGCTGCACTCAGGCCTGTTACTCAAAAACGGCAAAAAAATGTCTGCAGAGGCCGGTAACCTTGTCACCCTGCAGGATGTCCTGGACAAAGGGTACACTGGCAGGGAAATTCGCTTTTTGCTTCTCGGGGTTCATTACCGTAAATCGTTGCTCTTTACTTATAAAAAACTCGATTCCGTCCGAACGG
>JALXCX010000084.1 GCA_026990725.1 Desulfobulbaceae bacterium | reverse complement strand
TTCTTACAAATCCCTTTCCCCATTTTATAGTTCTTGACCAACAGGATCAGCTTGCCGGGGTACTCACCCTGCGTGATGTCCGGGCTTTGCTGGCTGACCCCGCCAATGACGGGGAAGGCGTTGTGGCCGCGGACCTGATGCAGACAAATGTCGTAACAATTGGCGAAGATGAGGATATGGAAGAGGCTTTTCAACTGTTTATCCGGCATCAGTTTTCATTTTTGCCAGTGGTTGCTTCCGGTGCAGACAAAAAGGTGGTGGGTTGTCTTAAAAAAGACGATCTGCTCAACGCCTATAATCAACACGTGCTGCGCGAGCAGGTGCAGCCTTCTGCCCGCTGGATCTGTAATCTGCCGGGAAAAAAGAAAAAAAAGAGTAGGACTTGATGAAGACAGACCGGGAAAAACTCAGGTTGCTCCTCGCCCGGAGAGCCTATAAACAGGATAGTCACTTCAAAACGCCTTCAAAAATTGTAGACGCATATTTTGATTTTCTGGAAATATCACTCAAGCATACAGGGGTGGAACTTGCCGGTGATCTTCTTTTTCAGGAGATCAAAGACTTGGATATCTGTGCGCTGGGTGGCCCGGGGCATGGAATTTTGTCCGTTATATGCCGAGCTGCGTTTCTTAAAGAGATCGGTGTTTTTTATATCCGAGAATCATCAAAGATCGTTGGGGACCTGCATGATCCACGCTGGCTGGAATCACGGATTAAGGCAGGGGATAAAGTGGCCCTGGCTGCAGATGTTGTTCTTTCTGGCAGCCTGGTTATTCGAGCCATTGAAGAGGTGATGCAGTTTGGCGGGCAGATCATGAAAATTGTTATTTTGCTCGATTCTCAGGATGGCGATGGTGTTGAAAGAATTCGCCGGTTTCTGGCGACAAACATGATGGATGTGTCGGTGACAGTCCTCTTTACCAGGGATGAAATCCTTGGCAGGTAGTCGTTGCCCACTAATTCCTGTCTGACGAAGCTCTTTCATTGCGATACGAACGGGAAGATGATAAAATTTTCCGTAACTGTTCAGGTAAGAGTCTAATGTTGGCATAACCTGTGGCCTGTAACTGTTCAGATGTGCTCCATCTTACGGCAAGCAGGCCAATGAACTATAGCCCGTCTATGTGAGGCGGCCTGATCGCCGCAAGATGGGGTGCAGCTGAACAGTTACAATTTTCCCATAATTTTTTTTCATCAATTCTTCCAGCCCGGGAGTTATGACCATGATTGTTACGCAGCTCTACCGCAGTATTGACCCAACACAGGCCTTCTGCTTCAATATAGAATCTTCCCGGGCCTTGTCCGACAAAGAGTTAGACCAACTCAGGCTGCTTCTGGCAGATGGATTTTTAAAAGAAACAGTATCCTTGCAGCCAATTTTGAGCGGAGAGCGGGTGGTAGAGGTCGGCCCTCGGCTTAATTTTGCCACAGCCTGGTCATCCAACATGGTCTCCATCTGCCGGGCCACCGGTCTTGATCAGGTGAGCCGGGTGGAACGCTCGCGCAGGTACCTGGTGCCCGATGGTGAAGATGTCGAGGCATTCATTGCCGCCCATCATGACCGGATGACCGAATGTCATTATCCACGGCCTCTGACAACTTTTGAAACCGGAATTAAACCGGAAGAAGTGTATGAAGTCGATCTGAAAACAAAAGGACCGGACGGCTTACTGGAGATCCCGGGGATTTCCATGGACGAATGGGACCGTAATTTTTATTACGATTATTTCGTTACCAGGCATGATCGTAACCCCACTATTGTTGAGATTATGGATCTTAACAATGCAAATTCCGAGCATTCCCGGCATGGATTTTTTCGCGGCAAACAGATTATCGATGGAGAGGAGCAGGAGGGAACGCTTTTTGAAGTTGTCACCGAGACCTTGTCGGCCCACCCGAAAGGCTCTGTGGTGGCCTTTAAGGATAATTCGAGCGTGGTGGAAGGTCACAACATAACCACCCTTCATTCAGCGACTCCCGGACAGCCTTCACCTCTTCAACCTGTAGATGTGCGTTACCACGTGCTGCTCACTGCGGAAACCCATAATTTTCCCACGGGTGTTGCCCCCTTTCCCGGGGCCGAAACCGGAACCGGCGGCCGTATCCGCGACGTCCAGGGAACGGGAAAAGGTGGCTTTGTCATGGCCGGAACTGCTGGATATTGCGTGGCTAATCTGCATATTCCCGGTTACGAGATGGACTGGGAGCAGGAGTATCCCTGTCCGACGAACCTGGCCTCGGCCCTGACCATTGAAATAGAGGCCAGTAACGGGGCCTCTGATTATGGAAATAAGTTTGGCGAGCCCCTGATCCAGGGCTTTACCCGTT
>JALXCX010000083.1 GCA_026990725.1 Desulfobulbaceae bacterium | reverse complement strand
GTGGAGGAGGTGGGGGCGGTTGTTTTCTGGCCACTGCCGCTTTTGGCACCCCCTTGGCGCCCCAGGTTGTTTTTCTGAAAAAATTCAGGGATGTCTTTTTGCTGACCAATGAACCTGGCAGGGGATTTGTCAGGTTGTATTACCATTATTCTCCCCCCATCGCCCATTATATCGCCCGGCACGATCTGCTTCGCGCCGGAATGCGTTTGCTTCTCTATCCTCTGATAGGCTTTGCGCATTTTGCTTTTTTTGTTGGTGGGATGCCAGCTTTGGGGCTCTGTCTTCTGCTGTGCGTACTATCTGTTTATTATGTGGCCAAAACCAGGCAAAGAAGTTGAATACGTCATTGTCCCTGTTGATACGAGAGGTCGATGAGGCTTGTTTCTATCACAAGTATAATCGACAGTATCAGAAAATTTTGTCCTTTTTCAGGCGGTTTTTTCCCTTTTCGGTGCTATTTCCAGTAGTTGTGATTTTGTTAGCAGCGACTTCAGTGCGAGCAGGGAGTTCTATGCAATACAGGGACATCATGGGCACCTGGAGAAGTGCTCCACCGGGAATAGTTCTTCATTGCTATCTGGATACAACACTTCTACTCAAAAAAGAGGGGACAGTCCCTGAATATTACAGGGGAAATTTTATCCTGCAAAAAGGGAGAAAGCCTATTTTTTTTCTCCTGATAAATAACCACAGAGTCTTTTGCCCTTTTCGCTCCCTGAAGAAACGGATCCTGCAAATTGGTGGCAAGACAGAGCTTGCAGGTCATTGGATAAAAAAGGATAATAATTTTCGGGGGAATTGGTAAGCCGGAGTTCGAGCTTCCTTTCTTTTTTACGAGCATGGAGACACCCTATCTACAAAAGACATACAGGTTCTGGCTTGAACTGTTTTTTCTTGCCGTATTAGTGTTTGCCTTTCGCCTGTATGTAACAATGCCGGTTGAGAACAGCGGCGACTCCTTTGTTAAATGGTATGAGGCCAAAAGGTTGGCGTACGGCTTGGATTATAGTCGACTTGATCATCATACCATGCGCTGGGGAATAAATTTCCTCAGTCTGTTATTCCAGAGTATTTTTGGCACCCAGGCCTCTACCTACTATCTCCCGTCCGCCTTTGCTGCCACTCTTTCATCATTATTTGTTTTTCTGATTGGTACCCGGATTCAAGATCGGGTCCTCGGGATTATGGCCCTGCTTCTCTTTTGTTTTCACCCCTCAATTATTCATGCTGGCAGTCAGCTTTTTCCAGGGATTTTTTCCAGTTGCTATTTTCTCGGCTCTGTGTATTTTCTTCTCCTCTTTACCAGCTCTAATCATGGAAAGTCGGGCTATCTTGTTGCCTCTGCGGTATTCTTATTTTGTGCCTATGGCGCAAAAATGACAAATTTATTTTTTTTGCCAGCTTTGGTTGGCTACCTGTATTGGTCCAGTCGGAAATTACAGCCGGTGATTATATATCTTGCCATTTTAGGATTAGGCCTCCTTCTTGAGACCCTGATTATTGACACGATTCTTGGAAACTATACTATGTTTGGTCGGTTTGCCCTGGCTGGAGGGCATTTGAATATTATGGACAATGGCCTGGAGGGTGAAAAGTCTCTGTGGGGTATTATTACTCGCTGGCAAATGTTGCCTAATTATACATATCTTCCTATAATGACAGGTTTTTTTTCATGTTTTTATTTTGTGAATAATCGAAGTGTTTATCGTGGAGACTATTGTCTTGCTCTTTGTTTTTTGAGCTTTGCCTTTTTTCTTTCTTTTGGAATGGTCAGCTTTAAACCTGTTCATTTTTTGTTGCCGCACATGCCGCGTTATACAAATGTCATCATTCCACTATCGCTATTGCTTACCCTGGGTGTTGCAGCAAAATTACGTCAGTACAGATACCTGGTAATTGTCTTCGTGCTGCTTTCCCTGCCATTTATTAAGCCGTTTAATGATCTGTTACACACGCCGCTTTACCGACAATTTTACAAAATAGATACATTCCAGCAGGAAGTGAATAACTATCTGGACCAAGGCTATGCCTTTATTTTTTTAGATGTCAAAAATGCCCGGCTTTATCGTGCAATGTTTGTAGCTGATCGGGCAGCCATGGGTATAGATACTGCTGACCAGGTAAGAATTTATAATGTCCCCCCAGGAGCGACCCGTTTTAATCCAGGGCCTGCCATATATCTCCTTACATTAAAGAAGCACAATATAACCGCCGGTGTTATTCGCCCCTATCCTGGTGAATATCGATTAGCCGTAGAGCGTTTCACTCCGGGTAACCTTACCTTACAAGCCGACTGGGATTTGTCCTGGTGAAGCGTGAAGAATATTAAACC
>JALXCX010000082.1 GCA_026990725.1 Desulfobulbaceae bacterium | reverse complement strand
TCAGATCTTTTCTCCAGGCAGCCGGCCTGGTGTTGGGCGCTTCAATCACCTTGATATTCCCGTTGGAAAAACCACTGACGGTAACCGGTCCCGACTCTGCAACATGGAGCCGCAGCGCATCCTCATGAGCATACATTTTACGGGCATAGCTTATTTCAACCGATTCAATATAGAAGAGACTGTACGCGGCCCCGTTGAGTGCTTCACTACTGATTTCCACCGTTGCCGAAACAGTTTCTCCTGTTTCCGTTCCCCCCAGTAAAGACTGGCTGAAGGGAACTTCAAGAACAGCCTGGTTTAAACCATCCCATTCAACATTGCCGTCAAGCAACGTCCCGTTTAAGCGAACTCGGGCACGATGGTCATTACCTTCTGCTTTATTACTTGCCCCCCGTAAAGCAACCCTGAGCAGTCCGTCACTGGTTGAGCTTGTGGCTGGATCAGGAATTTCAATATCTAATTGTGCTGGCCTGGGTGGTACTCCTCTTTCGATATCGCCCGAGTACACGGAAGCCCAATACCCGTAATCAGCATTTTCATCACTATGCAGCCAGGTAAGAAAAAAGTTATTCTCGGCAAAATAAAGGGTATCACGAAATGCTCCCGGTTCTCCGGGCTCATCAGGTCCTGCCCCGGTGATCTCTGCCATCTTCCAGCCCTTCTTATGGCGGAATTTACCCAGCCGATACACATTATCCAATGTTTCAGTTGTCTGGTGTTTATCCGCTGCAAAATACACAGCCTGATCAGTTTGATCAAAATAATACGCCGCACCACCATCTTCAGTTGAAAAAGACCAGCGATTCATCTTGAGTTTATTGGTGATCCGGGCAACGCTCTGCCCCGTGGCAGAAGCGAGATCAGCCACACTACATTTGTACATTGCGGTGTCACGAGTTTTCAACCTCACCCTGTTAACCCGCCTGCCAGGGGAGACAGACATGCTCTTCTCTGCGGGCAGGGAGGTAAGAAATGCTCCCACATTCTTTTGCTTAAACCGGGGGACATTATGAGCCCGTCCTAAAAAACCACGGGAAAGTGATCGCCACTTTGTGAAAAACCCCTTGTCCCTTTTTTTTGCAGAAACTTTTTTCTGACCCTGCGCATTGTTCAAACCAAATGAATTGCCGGTCTGGGCTGTCTGCTCTCCTGCCCCGATGGTGACCGTCCATGGGCCGTACGTATGACGTTTATTCCAGATGTCCTCCTCTATCAAACGGTAGGAAAAAACTTCCCCCCTGCTGACATCCGGATCGACAAGAGCATATTCACCGCCCAAAGGCGAGTCGAGCAGCCCCGGCAGCATGAGGCCATTATTGAGCTTTTGCCATTCCCCACCCTCGGCCTGTCGCTCCACATAAAACCCTACTGTCCCGTGCTCCTGCACGGTGTCCCAGCGAACAACAGCGATCTCATTTTTTTTACCCTCTTGGGACAGGTCAGAAACCATTCCCGCTGTACTGGGATATTCCTTAGAATTTGCCATGTTACGGGGACTAACAAGATCAATATGAAAACTGCCAATTAACGCAAGGGTAGGTCTAAAATCAAAAATAAGACGATAATCTTCTACCTCGCCATTAACTACAAAAGTATCGGGATCGGAGGTGGAAAGAGTGTCTGTAGTGACCCTAAACCGGGCATAGGTTGTATACTGCTGATCAGCAGGCAAACCACTCCACTGAAAGGTTAAGGTTGGGTTTACTGCATTTGTTGTCTGACAATGGCCGTCAGAAGTATCAAAACTACCGTCAACAACTCCTCCAGCGGGTACATCAAGCCAACCACATACCGTCACTGGATTCCCTGCAGCATTATTCACCTCAACATCTGCAAAAATACTCTGCCCTGTTTTTGCAGGGGAACGGAAAGTAACTCCATTTTCGTCATTAGCCCCTGTATTATTATCACCCAGACCATCGGATGAATGTTGAGGGGTTGATTCTATATCCGGGTTGTCACCTCCAGCCCCAAGGAAAAGATTGGTTATTCCATGTTCGCCATGCGACGGGGAACCATACCCTGCCGGCGCATCACCAAAATCTTTCGGATATGTATAACAGATAGCACTGCCACTACTCACACTTGCGGTGTTATACGAATATCCTTGCGCATGCGAAGTATCCCTTTGTAAACCGATTGTCGCACTTCTCCCATTATTATAATTAGCATTTCCAAAATTCACATCGGGATAAAGAAAGGTGATATCGCCGGTTCCTTCATTGAGAATAAATTGGACGGTGGCACGCCCTGTATTACTGTAATGTGGTACACGATACCACTCCACCACAAATTCTCTATTTGGAGCCGTTCCTCTCACCGTCCAATACACGTCACCAGACGCTTGAGGATTAAAATCATCCCAAAAGGGATAGGCAACGGCATTTACACTAGCATAAGGAATATTTTGATTCGTATAAGGAATTGTTCCTGAAGTTGGAGAAAAATAAACCGCTCCATTTGATTGAACACGTGCAACACTGTAGCGCCCCTCATAAAACGGAGCCGAAAAAGGAAGATTTACATTATCAGCGTCATCATCTGTCTGATTCAAAGCGTGGGTTCCCGCCGCCCCGACAATGCTTGTATACGCCGGATTACAGGTGGCATCAACTAGGTAGTCTGCATGCCCGGTTGCGCAAAATGACATTAATAGTAGTACAATCCAAGACAAAAAAACGTCCACACGCCTTCCAGTTGATTGATTTTTTACACTTTCTCGTATTTCCTGAGTCATGGCTATCAATTCCTCCTAAATGGAGTAACAGGCAAACAAATTATTAGACACTTGAGCAAATTATGATGAAACGTTGCTGGTTATGCCCGTGATGCATTGTTTCTTGCTCTACTTCATTTTATTTTCTCAAAAAATCTGCGACAAAGACAGTAAAAAAATGACAAAAAGAGTTGCAGGCGAAACAAAACCGTAGGTATCGGCAAGAGCACACCGCTGTCCCGTGCAGATATTTTCCCTATTATCATACTTCTGGTCACGCCCGCATCTGGTTTGCCACCCCGATCAGGCCGGGTCATATAATGCGTTTCACGCCCCCAAAAGAACGTCCCTATGAGCCGGTGGCAAACCAGTTGACCATCGGCCAGACGAACAGCAAGGATATCACCAGTCCTGTATTGAGCTGCCCTGCGGACCAGAACACGATCCCGATCATTGAGCGTTGGCATCATGCAATGCCCGTTAATATGCAGAACAAAACCATGACAATCTGCAAACTCCTGCAAACCTCTATCAATGACTGTTAGTCTCGGAAGGGGCATCTGCATTTTTTCTCTCTTGGCCAACAAGTGACATTTACAAACAAAACCTCTGCGCCATCCACTGTCCCCATACATAACAAGGGACTGTCTACGCCTACTTACTGCTTTGTTCGATTGCCTCGTCAACAGCCTTAATATGGGCATTTTCGATATTCAGGGCCTCTTGAGCCCTTTCCAGCGGTTGTCGTATCTTTTGTTCGGCCTTATGGGCTATTTTATCTGTTAATTGCTCAGCGGGACCGGATTTATCTTTTTCCGGTTCACTGGAACAACCCGGGCAGACTCCCACCAACAGCAGGATACCGCACCAAAAACATAAAAATTTATGGGCTTTACGCATGGAATACCTTCCAAGAAAGAATTTGAGGTTAATCCACTTCTTCAAGTTTCCGGGCCACAGAAGGAAACAGGCTCATATCGGTATGAGGCAGAAACAGAGAAGCCATGTAATGCTGCATAAATTCGGGGTTTTCTGCCAGCTCCATGTTGGTCATGAGCTGACGAGCCTCCACTCTTTCCCGGAAACGATCCACATCAGACAGGCTTATCTGGCAGCCGAGCATGGAGGCATTTCCCAGGTAATAAAACTTTTCCCGGTCAACATCAGGAAGAAGTCCGATGCAGATGGCCCGCTCAAGGTCAATGTAGGCACCAAAATTACCGGCCATGATGACTCGGTCCAAATCATCAAAACCAAGCCCTACCGATTCCAGTAATGTCTGATAACCGGCATACATGGCCCCTTTGGCCCGCATCAGGTTATCCAGATCCACTTCGCTGATAATTATATCCTCTCCAATAAGAGAGTCCTGCCCCCAGGCAAGAACATACTCCCAGCCGTCACGTCCTTCGCGGATGCGCGGGATATCAAGAGTACGCTTGAATTTCCCCTGCTGGTCAATAACCCCGGCTTCAAGCAGTTCCGAAACAATGGAAATAAGCCCGGAACCGCAAATACCCGAGGGCTTGATCCGGCCAATGGTTACAATCATCGGGTCAAAGGTTTCCGGATGAATATGAAAATTTTCAATGGCCCCGTTTGAAGCCCGCATGCCATACTGGATGCCTCCACCCTCAAAGGCCGGTCCGGCAGAACAGGCCGCGCAGACCATCCAGTCTTTATTGCCCACTACAATTTCACCATTGGTGCCAATATCAATAAACAGACTGACTTCCTCCGACTTGGCCATCTGGCAGGCATGAACCCCGGCCACAATATCACCGCCTACATAGGAGGCAATACATGGATACAGAAACAGTCGCATGGAGGGATGAGCATGAATGCCCAGTCCGGCCGCCTTGGTCAGGGGAAACTGACTCACACTTGGCACATATGGAGATTCACGGATATATTTGGGATCCAAACCAAGAAGCAGGTGCGACATAACAGTATTCCCCGCTGCCATAATATAGGAAATATCAGAGGGAGAGATTATCATCTTCCGGCAAATATCTTCGATGATTGTATTGATGGTCTCAACGACTTTATCCTGTAACGCCTTGAGCCCACCCGGTCTTCCCGCGTAAATAATACGGGAGATGACATCCTCGCCATAGCTGATCTGCCCGTTATAGCCGGACGCATCGGCTAGAATTTTGCCGGTATTCAGATCAACAAGAACCCCTGAGCAGGTCGTTGTGCCGATATCAACAGCCAGGCCATAGAGTCTTTTGGTCGTATCACCGGCCTCAACATCAATAATTCGAAACGTTTCACCCTTGTATTTGCCGCGCAGGAGCAACAACGTGATCTTCCAGTCAGATTCTCGTAACACCCTGGGCAGATGTTTGATAAGCTCAGGATGGTCATAAGACGGTTCACGGGAATCCCCGGGCATAACCAGCTTTATGCCGCGCATCACCCGCTGCATATCTGAAATATTATCCTCCATGGTGGGCGGGTCGAGTTCCAGGTAAATTTTGCTGACCGGTGGATCAACCTCCCAGGTTCCTATGAGAGTATCAAGGGCTTTTGCGGAAATAGTACGGGTTGTCTTCGGCTTCCGTTTTAGTGCTTTACCGCTCTTGGTGGTCATCTCGGGAATGGTGACTTTCAAATCCGATTCCACCGTTGACAAACAGGCCAGCCGGAAACCTTTGTCCCAGTCATCCTGTTTAAGATTACTCTTGGAAGAGCGCACCTCACCTTCATCAACGACGACTTTGCATTTTCCGCAAACCCCGTCACCACCGCAATAGGCGTGGATATACACACCGGCCTCGGCAGCGGCAGACAGTAAATTCTCGCCCTTATCAACAGTAACGGTTATGTTATCGGGCAGAAACTCTATGGTATGTTTTGTCATGGAACACTCCGTTTTCAGGAAGGAATTATTTTTTTAGAAATAGGAATTTATAGCATATAACGCCCTCTTTATCAATAAAGGACCCTCTATGAGTAAAAACGAGAACTCCAAATGGTTGAAAATCCGTTTCCAGAGCCCCGAATCCATTTTGGATCCAGTTTCCGACTTAATTGGTATCCTGAGCGGCTCAGGGGTCGAAGTTGAACCTGTACGAGATGGCCAAAGCTTTGTCACCGGTTTTTTTCAACTGGAGCAGGTCCATGACGGAGAACAGGTAACCAGCCACCTGGAACAAGAGCTGATACAACTTTTTTCACTTTATAATGAGCCACCACCACAGTTAAGCTGTTCATCTTTCCGGGATGAAGACTGGTCAACGTCCTGGCAGCAGTTCTTCAAGCCCTTCCCCATTATTGAAGGACTTATCATTAAGCCCAGCTGGGAGAAATATGAACCAAGCGGTTCTGAACAAATCATTGAAATGGATCCGGGCATGGCCTTTGGCACGGGCAAACATGCATCCACCCGGCTGGCCCTTGGCCTGATCCGTGACTGCTTTCAACAAAAAAAACCGCAATCTGTCCTTGATGTCGGAACAGGTACCGGCATTCTCGCCATGGCGGCCGCCCTGTTTGGCGCAGAGAAGATTATCGCCATAGATAATGATCCTGAAGCGGTGAGGGTATGCCTTGAAAACGTCAGGCACAATGGCCTGAAACCCAAAATATCGGTTTCTGCCACTGACCTGGCCGACATTCAGGGGCCGTATGATCTCATCTGTGCAAATATAGTGAACAATGTCCTGGTGGAGATGCTCCCAACTTTTTCAAAATTGCTGGCAAAAGGATCACAACTGATTCTTGCCGGCATTTTGCAAGGAGAACAGGAAAAAAATCTTATTGACCTTGCACGCGATAAAAGGCTAATGAACAAAAAGATTGTTTACAATGAAGAATGGGCGGGAATGCTCCTCGAGAAAATATAACGCCTGTCGACAAAGGATTATCAGCAAATCATGAAAATAACAGTCATCGGTTCCGGGGCCATGGGCTGCCTGTTTGGTGGAATGCTTGCAGAAGCGGGAGTTGATGTTCATCTCCTTGATATCTGGAAGGAACATGTCGACGTGCTCAACAACAAGGGGCTGACCATTATCAGCCCCGGACGGCAACGGCGTGTTCCGGTCCGGGCCTATATCGACCCGGACAAAATAAATAATACAGATCTGGCCCTTGTTTTTGTTAAACATGGACAGACAGAAAAAGCTGCTCAAACCGCGCGACAACTCATTGGCCGAAATGGCGTGGTCCTGACTCTGCAAAACGGTATGGGAAATGCCGAAATCCTGGCCAAAACCATCGGCCGGGGCAGGGTCATCTGCGGGACAACAGCCCAGGGGGCCATGCTGCTTGGGGCAGGAAAAATCCAACACTCCGGAACAGGTAAAACCATCCTCGGCATGTGGGACACCACCTCTCACCCTCTTCTGGAGCACGTGGCAAGCGTCCTCTGCCGGGCAGAAATTGCCACAACAACAGTTGAAGATATTAAGCCGGTTCTCTGGAGCAAGCTCTTTGCCAATGTCGGTATCAATGCCATAACGGCACTCACGGAAATCCGGAACGGTGAGTTACTTGATCTTGTAGAAACACAGGCTCTGGTGAAAGACGTGGTCAACGAAGCCATTGATGTTGCGACAGCCCTGCAGATTCCAGTGACTGAAGATGCACTGGAAAATGTTTTTGCCATTGCTAGGGCCACAGGCCCCAACCGTTCATCCATGGGCCAGGATGTGGATGCCGCACGGCCAACGGAAATCAATGCCATTAATGGCTACATTCTCCGCAAGGCAGAGGAGACAGGCATCAAAACGCCGATAAATAGGGCCTTAACGACATTAATCAACACCCTACAGACCCATTATCCGGACCAAAATCCTCCGGAAAGAAAGCTCTAGTGGCCCAGCCAGCGGCCCTCTGCTGAAACTCCAGAAATCAGAATGAACAAAGTGAGGAATGGAATCAATTCCAACCTGCCGACTATTTTATTGAGTTCCTGGGGCAGGAAGCTCCTGGAACTCAATACGGTATGCTGAGTATTAAAAAAGCCCCCCGGCAGCTTTAGTGCCGGGGTCTGAAATTATTAACGGTCGATTTTTCTCTCGCCAACTTGTCAAAACCTGAAGTTACTTCATTCTAAACTCGACTGAGAGCGTTTAAGATTCCTATTCTATTCATCTTCATAATAATATCCATATTTCTCCTCGTACGAACCAAACAGCTTTTCTTCCAACGGGGTCGTCTCATAGGCGTTGAACACAACACCTATGATTCTATTTTTTCCTATCTGCTCAACAACTGACTGAACATGTTCTTTGCGACTTTTACCATAACGAACCACAAGAACAACTGCGTCCACATATTGTATCAATACCGCTGTTTCAGCTGCTGACTGTAGTGGGGGGCTATCGAGAAGAAGAATTCGCTGGTCATCTTCCTTTTCAAGTTCATCCAGAAGCGTTCTCATTCTCTCTGAACCAAGAAGCTCGGCAGGATTAACCGGAGGACGTCCAGTCGGTAATATGTCCAGATTTTCAACACCGACAGGTAGAATACAGGAATGTACATCTTTCCCATCTCTGAGCACATCAACCAGCCCCAGATCATTGGGCACTCCAAACATTTTTTCTAAAGAAGGCTTGCGCAGGTCACAATTCAGGAGCAGTCCCTGATGATCCATCCCCTGGGCAAAGGAAACAGCGAGATTTGCACAAACAAAACTCTTACCTGCACCAGGCCCAGCCGAAGTAACCAGTACCGATCGTATTCTCCTGCCAGATTGAGGATGTAATATCTGAGTTCGCAGGGAACGAACATTTTCCGCCACCGGTCCGGCCACTGCAGTTGCAAGAGTCAAGCGTTCATCCCAGTCGCTCCGCTCAAGGGAGAATGAGCGCTTTACCCGCTCCCTGTCTTTCCGGGGCGGGTAAACTGTTTCCGTAGTCTGCGGCTTTCCGGATTCAGGTACCCAATCCTGCCTGGTTTTATTGACCTCCTCCTGCTGGCTATTCTCCGCTGAGGAGTTAGCCATTCCTGCTTTTTTTAACGCTTTAAAAACTGTTCCCATTTTATCCTCCCAGAACACCGGGCAACTGATGCAAAAATTCCAGCATATTCTGAGGAAAAATTACTTTTAACGGTGAGAGTGAACGTGTTGCCGGAAACATTTCAGCCAATATGAAAAAAGCGATCCCCCCTAACAGTGCATACAGACAATAACGGGGAGATAAAGGCCAGTTTGAATTCTCCTTAAGAGCTACTGGAAGTGGTAACGGAGTAACGTCTCCTGGAAAATGCAGTTCTTTGATACATTCTTTAATAATTGGCGCTTTTATTACCGGCTCCCCCTGGGAGAATCCGGTAAGCAAGGCATGATCACAAATAATATTAATTAAGCGTGGCGTCCCTTTACTTACCTGATAAATCAACGACACGGCGTCACCTGCAAAAATATTCATTTGATGGCCACCTGACTGTCTTAAACGATACAATATATATTGCCGTGTTTCTTCAAGTGAAAAAGGCTCCAGGTGAAACCGGATACCAACACGCTGTCGAAGAGCTAACAGTCGGTCACTCCCCATCAATGGATTCAACTCCGGCTGGCCAACCAAAAAAATGGAAAGAACATCCTGTCCCATCTTGTCCTGATTTGACAACAGTCGTATTTCTTCCAACAGATCCTCGTCCATGGCATGAGCTTCATCAACAATAAGAAGGACTCGCTCGTTATTATGCCTGCATTTTTGCAGAAACTCAGCAAATTCAATGAGAAAGAATGCTTTATTCTGCTCCCATGGAAGCCCATAACTCCTTGCCACAAAAGAAAAAAACTCATCTCTGGTCAAAGTGGGATTATTGATAAGGCAAAGATGTACCTCCATGTCAAGAGAGTGCACCAGCGCCTGCAACAGGGTCGTTTTTCCCGTGCCGACATCGCCGGTTAAGACAAGAAATCCTTTTTTACCAACAACCCCATACTTCAAAATAGACATCGCTTCCTGATGTGTTTCACTCATGTACACCAAGTCAGGATTGGGCGTCAGGTCAAAAGGCGGCGAAGAAAATCCGTAATAATCTTTATACATTACAATTAGTTTAACATAAAATTACTCTAATAAATGACGACTGAGGCTAAAACCCTCTAAAAACAGATTTAAAAAACAATAAGTCCTTTGTACTTAAAAAACAACAAACAGGCTGAAAACAAAACAAAAAATACTAAAATACCTGCCCCAAAAAAGACGGTACTTCTCCGTTTCTCCTGAACCTCATTACTTTTGTTCAGGTAGGGAATTGAAGTAACAACCGGAAGACCTAGATAGCTTTCAACTTCTGTCACATCCTTAAAGGAAGTATCAATGAAATCCATTGCCAGAATAAGCCCAGCACCTGTACCCAGCCCAGCCGCTATAGCGAGCAACATAATTCTGAAAAACCTTGGCGCATAAGGTTTTTCAGGGAAACGTGCTCGATCGGCAATTTTGAACTTGCTGCCTTTTTGTTTCTTCTCTAGATGCTCTACCGAAGAGGCCTGAAGATTTTGGGCAACAAGATAGTCATAATTTCTTCGCAGTTCGTCATAGTCACGGGTAAGAGCGTTCCATTCGGCTTCCCGGGCTGGTGTTTCTGCAATCCATTGTTTATACTTTGGCAACTCAGTGTTTATCTGCTGTTGATCATTACGTAATTTTATAATATTCAAAGAAACTTCTTTAAGTTGAATCTGCAACTGACCAATCTCTGGATCTTGAATATGCCGCACCCTCGCGCCAGCCTTTTTTCCTGAGGAAGGCTTTACACCTTGCAGTTCAACTTCAAGTTGAGAAATCAATTGCCTTGTTCGCCTTATTTCAGGGTGTTTTTCAGTATACTTCCCTTTTAACGATTCGAGATGGTTGCGTAATTGTTGTAAACGCTGCCAGGGTGAAACAATTCCAGCAGTTCGCGTATTGTCTTGGGGAACCGAGCTCCCGGCAAGACGTCTACGTAGATTTATCTGTTCCTGAATCATCACCTTGGTCCGTTCAAGATCCTGAATAGAATCCTGAATCCCCTGATTTTGTGTGTGCAGGGCGTTAAGCCGTGCCACATTATTAACTCGCTGCTCAGGCATTGCATTATAATGCGCAAGTTTATAATCCCGCATCGCTTTTTCTTTCTCGTCGAGCACGGATTTGGCAAGATTGAGCTCATCCTTGGTGTACTTCGACGTCTCTGTTGCTCTATCCTCCCGATATTTCAAATTTTCACGGATAAAGCGTTCGGCCAGTTCATTTGTCACCAGCATGACCTTTTCCTGATCCGTTCCTTCAAAGCTTACCCGAAAAGTATCCCCACTATCTGAAGGTGATATAATGATATCCCGACGCATCATGGCCACGATACTCTCCATGGGTTGTTGAGTCCTCGCCTTCTTATACAAATCAAATTCCAAAATCATGCTTTCAAGATTTCTCCGACTAAGCGCTATATCCTTCACAGTGGAGACCGTATCGCTGACCTGCATATGGCCCTGTTCAGGTGCCATACGAGCCGGATTAATCTGTTGCCGTTCATAGCTCAATAAAGCAGAACTTCGATAGATTTTTGGCATTTTAAGATAAAAACCAAGGCCTAGTGTCAAAGCGGCCACCAGGCAAAGAGCCAGAAGTCTCCTGTGAGACAAAAATAACGCCAAATGTTTTTTGATCTGTTGAAGCTGAGAATTGTCCATAATACCAATGTAAAAAAACTTAGTAATCGTCGTGCAAGAATCTGATTACATTTTTATATTTTTGTCCTGTTATCCGCTTGTCTCTTGTAAAATCGTCTTTTTATGTATAAAAATAAAAATTATGAATAGGACCTGTATAATAGGTGACATACACGGATGCTCAACATCACTTGCCAAACTCCTCTCAGCTGTAGAAAACCGGGCAGACACAATCATATTTCTGGGCGACTACATTGACAGAGGGCCAGACTCGAAAAAAGTGATAGATTTTATTCTTGAACTGAAAAAAAAACAATCTTCAGTCATCACCTTGCTTGGTAACCATGAATACATGTTACGCAACTACCTGGCAGAAAAGGACAACGGCTTTTTTTTACAGTTTGGCGGACTACAGACCCTCTCAAGTTATGGGCTGCCGCCAGATGCTCCTCCAGCAGCACTCGAGGCCGCCATCCCGAGAAAACATCTCGGATTTCTCTATGATCTTTCCCTGTTATGGGAAAACAAATACGCTTTTTACGTACATGCCGGTTTGCAGCCTGGGGTGCATAGCAGCAGGCAAACCCGTAACTGGTGCCTCTGGGCAAGAGATGCCTTCATCAAGAGCACCCATGATTTCGGCAAACCCGTCATTTTTGGTCACACCGTCTTTCAAGAACCCCTGGTTCAAAAAAACAAAATCGGAATCGATACGGGAGCAGTTTACGGTCAATCACTCACCGCCCTACTCCTGCCAGACAAAGAATTCATCTCCGTACCCGGAGAATTGAAAAGCCCTTACCCCTTTCGATAATTACAGAATATACCATCTGAATACAAAATACAAACAGTGATTTACAGGTCATACTCGTCAAAAGATACAATTTCATTCAATTTTTCTCTGCCGGCTAAAACCAGCAGCAACCTGTCCAGCCCAAAGGCAATTCCAGCACATTCGGGCATCCCGGACAAGGCCTCCAGGAATTTTTCAGGCATTCTTTGTGCTCTTCTCGTGCCCTCTATCTTTGCCAACTCTTTACAAAACCTCCAACGCTGCACCTGAACATCAGTGAGCTCAGAAAAACCGTTGGCAAGTTCAATGCCGTCTATATAGAGCTCAAAGCGTTCCGCGACCTCCGGATCAGTCGGTTTTTGTTTGGCCAACGAGGCTAATGGGACGGGATAATCATAGAGAAACGTTGGCTTGTATCTGCCAAGATATGGTTCAATTTTGTCCACCAGCAGCTGATCAAAAACATCCTGTTCAACGGCATTCTTGGCAGCTACTCCGCAAAATTGCTGAAAAGCCTCCTCAACCCGGAGCCGCTGCCAAGGAGGGGCAAGAGAGATAAACCCTCCAGAGCGCAGCAGAATGCCCGGTTCATCCTGCTGTTGGATAGAACCTGCCAGAGCCAGAGTACTGGTCACCGCAACAACCAGCTCCTCACACTCCTGCATAAGTTCAATGTAGCTCCAGCCTGCGTGATACCACTCGAGCATGGTAAACTCTTCGGAATGGAGCCGGCCCTTTTCCCCCTGGCGGAAACAGTGACAGATTTGAAAAATTTTCCGGCAGCCGCCAGCCAGAAGCCTTTTCATGCACAACTCCGGGGATGTCTGCAGAAACCAGTCACCAGAGGGGACAGGAATAATTTCGGCTTCAGGAATGAGGACAGGCTGACGAATCGGGGTATCTACTTCGACATACGAACGGGAGAGAAAAAAGTTCCGTACAGCCTGCAACAGATCTGAACGCTGCTGCAGGATCAGGGGTGAGAGCATTACAAAAACTATTCCTTGACGCGGGTAATATATTCACCGGAACGGGTATCAATCTGAATTTTATCCCCTTGCTCAACAAACGGAGGAACCTGCAGCTTATAGCCTGTTTCCACGGTTACCGGTTTGGTGTCTGTACCCGAAGTATCACCTTTTACCCACGGGTCAGCCCGTGTGACCTCCAGATTTACAAAAATGGGCAGGGTGATATCAATGGGGCGTTCTCCGTCAAAAAAAAGAACCTGCACCTCCATATTATCCATCAGAAAATTTTTGTTCTCTCCAAGCTGATCACCGGTGAGGAAGATCTGATCATAAGAGGAGGTATCCATAAAATGGAACTCATCATCCTGAGAGTACAAAAACTGCATGGTCCGCTCTTCCAGATCAGGCTTTTCAAATTTATCATTTGAGCGATACGTCTGGGTAAACTGGTTGCCGGTTATCATATTCCGCATTTTTGTGCGGTAAAGAGCCTGGCCCTTACCAGGCTTTGAAAAATCAAATTCTGTAATTATATAGGGCTCTTTGTCAATCTGGACCTTGAGTCCCTTTCGTAAATCAGATGCGCTGTACATTATGTTATCCCGCTGTATTTTACCTGAAAATATCCCATAGTAAATCGTTTTCCCTGGATATTTTTATCACTTAAAGTCTTCGCTTATCTCTTATGACTGTGACCTGAAACTATGGTCTGGCCACGCTGGCTTAATATTGATACGAACATAACCTTTGCTTCAATCAATATTTCATTTACGTTGGCATGTTACGAAATGGACCTGCTTTTTGCAACCTTTTGAGGATCTTTTCTTGTCAATACCAGACAACTCCTTTAGATTATGCTGTGTCTGTCCGGGCAACCTACGGACCACACATTTCGATTCAACCACTACAGATTATGATCAGAGCCGGTATACTATCAGATACCCATCTTAGGGGCTTGAACTCCCATTTTTCCCAAGTGGTAGAACAGTGCTTTGCCGATTGTGATGTAATCATTCACGCAGGGGATCTCACCGATATTTCAATCCTGGAGATTTTTTCTGATAAAAAAGTTTACGCCGTACACGGAAATATGTGCAATTCCTCAACCTCTACCTCCCTGCCGGAAAAACGCGTCTTTCAGCTTAATGATTTTACCATCGGACTCACCCACGGAGCCGGGCTTGGCCACGATATTGAATCCGCACTCTGGGATTATTTCCCGGAAGCCGACTGCATGATTTACGGTCACACCCACCGGCCAGTCTGTCACCATGTTGCCAAGAAACTCATCATCAATCCCGGCAGTTTTCAGGAAACCGGAAGATACGGAGCACCAGGCACATTTGCCATCCTTGAAGCCGGTGACACACTTCGGGCGACCATTCATGAGGTTTCGCAACGGCAATGAAAAACAAAAATCTATGGACACCCTGGCGCATGGAACATGTACTGGGCCATACAGAAAAAATAACAGGCTGCCTGTTTGAACCTCCCGGAGCAAGCCAGGCCGACCCCGAACTGCTCCTCCTGCATCGGGGGCGGCAAACCGTTGTTTTGCTCAACCGGTTTCCCTATGCCAACGGCCACCTGCTGGTTGCCCCAAGGCGGCATATAGCAGACATCTGCGAGCTCTCTTCTGCTGAAAACACAGCCCTTATGTCCATGCTTAAGAGATGCTGTGTCATCCTTCGCAACCATCTGCAACCGCATGGATTCAACATCGGCCTCAACCTTGGAGTAGTTGCCGGAGCCGGCATTGCCGATCATCTCCATTTTCACATCGTCCCCCGCTGGCAGGGCGATCATAATTTCATGACCGTAACCAGCGACATCCGGACCATCCCGCAGCACATCAGTCAGACCTTTGAACAGCTTGCCCCCGACTTTGCCCGGATCCCCCCGGAGGAGGGCTGAAATTATGGGCGAAAAACAACCTGTCAAAATGACGCCGATGCTCCGCCAGTATCTTGAAATTAAAGAACAGCATCCGGGAACCATTCTCTTTTACCGGATGGGGGATTTTTATGAAATGTTCTTTGAAGATGCCCACACCTGTTCCAGGGTTCTGGGAATAACACTCACCTCGCGCAGCAAAGACGATACCAACAAAGTCCCCATGTGCGGGGTGCCCTACCACGCGCTTTCCGGTTATCTGGCCAAAATGGTCAAAGCAGGCTACAGAGTTGCCATCTGTGAACAGACAGAAGACCCCAAACACGCCAAAGGTATCGTTAAACGGGAAGTCGTCCGCATTGTCACCCCCGGTGTAACCACTGACGACCAACTGCTTGATGACAAGAACAACACCTATGTCTGTGCCCTTTGTTTTAACAAAAAAAAGAAAAAAATGGTTGCTGCCGGACTAAGTTTTCTTGATGTTTCAACCGGCAACTTTCTGATCAGCGAGATACCGCTTGCTGATAACTTGACGGGTCCGGTCATTGACGAAATAACCCGTATGCAACCGGCAGAATTATTGCTGCCGGAAGAATCACTTGACAGTCTCCAGGAGTTAACCGAAACCCTGACGACTCTTTTAGGCGGGCTCTGTATCACTCCCCAGCAGGACGACTCTTTTGAATACAACAATGCCCTGACCACCTTGACAGAGCATTTTCAGGTCAGTAACTTGGCCGGATTCGGTTGTCAGGACAAGGCAACCGGCATCTGCGCTGCCGGCAGTCTGCTCGCCTATATCCAGCAGACCCAGAAGACAGAACTTTCCTATATAAAACAAATCCAGCCTTTGACCAGATCCGGTTTTCTTGTCATTGACGAATCATCCCGCCGTAACCTTGAACTCACAGAAACAATTATCGGCGGTAAACGAAAAGGCTCTCTGCTCGCTGTCTTAGATCTCACCTCAACACCTATGGGAGCAAGACTTCTCCGCCAGCGACTACTCTTTCCACTACAAAGCCGCGACCGAATAAATGCCCGGCTCTCTGGAGTGGAACAACTCCTTGCCGATCCTAAACTCCGTCGTGAGCTGCAGGAGCATCTTGATTCCATTTATGATCTGGAACGATTATGCAGCAGGCTGGCCCTGGGCCATGGCAATGCCCGCGATATGGAAGCCATGAAGCTCTCACTCGGTCGTCTGCCCGCTCTCAAAGAACTGCTCAAAAAAACTCCAGAAGGGTTGCTCAAGACCATGGGCAATAAGCTTGACCCCTTAGATGACCTGTATAATCTGATCCAAAACGCTATCCGCGATGATGCCCCTGTCACGATTCGTGAGGGCAACCTTATCCGCGAGGGATACCACGAAGAGCTTGACGAACTCATTGTCCTCCTGCGCGACGGCAGGCAGCTCATTCTTGGTTTAGAGGCGAAAGAACGGAAACGGACCGGCATTGGCAAACTCAAAGTAGGGTTCAACAAGGTCTTTGGTTATTATTTTGAAGTCAGCCGAGCCCAGGCCGGCACCATCCCCGATGACTTTATCCGCAAACAAACCCTGGTAAACGCAGAACGTTTTATTACCCCTGAATTAAAGGAACTGGAGAACAAAATCTCGACAGCCCAGGAGCGCCGCCTGGAACTTGAATACCAGCTCTTTCTTGATATCCGGCAAAAGATCTCGGCCCAAAGTGACAGATTGCTTGAAACAGCGGCGACAGTTGCCCGGGTTGATTTTCTGGTCAGCCTGGCTGAAGCCGCCCATCGTTACCATTACATCCGTCCGGTCATGACGGACAACGAGACCATTGCCATTACAGAAGGACGCCACCCGGTCATTGAGCGCTCCCTTGAAACGGGTCGATTTGTGCCAAATGACGTGTTCCTGAATCAAGACGATAACGAACTGCTCATTATTACCGGCCCGAATATGGCAGGAAAATCCACGGTGCTGCGCCAAACCGCACTTATTGTGCTCATGGCCCATATCGGCAGCTTTGTCCCGGCGGATCAGGCTGAGATATGTATAGTTGACCGTATTTTCACCAGGGTCGGAGCCATGGATGACCTGCGACGGGGCCAATCCACCTTTATGGTGGAAATGAATGAAACCGCAAATATTTTAAACAACGCAACAGAGAACAGCCTGGTTATACTTGATGAAATCGGACGCGGCACCTCAACCTATGACGGTCTGGCCATTGCCTGGGCGGTGGCAGAGGATCTCGCGGATAAAAATGGTCGTGGCGTTAAAACGCTTTTTGCCACCCATTATCACGAACTCACCGATCTTGCCACAACACACGATCGTATTCAAAACTTCTCCATTGCAGTACGTGAGTGGAATGACTCGATTATTTTCCTCCACAAGCTGGTCAAAGGCGGAACCAACAGAAGCTACGGCATCCAGGTGGCCAGCCTGGCCGGGGTACCTGACCACGTTGTTACAAGAGCCCATGAAATACTAGCCAATATCGAAAAAGGAGAATTTACCCCAACAGGCGAGCCAACCATTGCGGCCTCAAAAAACAAACCAAAAAAAACACAACCATGCCAACTGACCCTCTTTCCACCAAAAGACGATCCAATACGGAAAATGCTGAAAAGAATTTCTCCAGATGACCTCTCTCCAAGAGAGGCTCAGCGGGTCCTTTATGATATTTTCGATCTTTTGGACCCATGACCCGCAGCCAAACAATACCGAGTATTTATTTTACCATTTCCTTAAAACAGGGTATAAATTTATAATTATTCTTGAGAAATAACCTCCCTACTGCTTATGTTTTTTGCTTTTTCCCCTATCGTCCCCCCACGTCACACCCGACTGTACTCCTGTTTCCTGCTGGTGTTGCTGCTCATCATAGCCAACTCGTCTGTTTTTGCTGCCTCTGCCGGTGACAAGGCCGTGAATAACCCCACCAGCCAGGCTGAAGAACGATACAAAGCCGCAAAAGATGTCTATTTCGGCCTTGAAAGAACCCCGGATCAAGACCAGAACCGCGCACAATGGCTTAAAGCAACGCTTCCTTTCCGAAAAATTTACCTTGCTTCGCCACGCAGTAATCTTGCCCCCTCCTGCCTGTACATGTTAGGCCGCATGTATCGACGCATGTTTCAACTGTTCCATGTGCCATTGGACCTTGATGAATCCATCAACTCTTTTCATGATGTTGCCTATAAATTCCCCGGCAGCAGCCTGGCAGACGATGCCCTGTTCACCATTGCCGGAATAGAAGTCTCTGAAAAAAACAATCCCGGCAAGGCTTCCCAATTATACCAGGAAATTATCACCAGGTATCCCAACGGAGACAAGAGCCATCAGGCATACAGCCGCCTGCAGGATGTTGCAAAAAAACACAACATCACCTTGCCGGAAAAAACAGTGACCGAACAAATTGGCCACGATCTTGTTAATCTTAAGCCTGTTCAGCACTGGTCTTCAAACGACTATACCCGAATTGCCATCCGGGCCTCAGAGCCTGTTCATTACTCAACCCGTCTGCTTGAAAAAAGCAATGATCAACCTAGACAGCTGCAAATAGAATTTGACCAGAGTTATATTCCGCCCGAGGCGCGTTCTCCTCTGTCCATCGAAGACGGATTACTCAAACAGGTCCGGGCCGAACAGGTTGAGGACACGAAAGTACGCCTGATTCTCGACATTGCCTCGATTGCTGATTACAAAATTTTTAATCTCAAAGACCCTTTTCGGGTGATTATTGATGTTCGCGGAGAACGAAAGAAACAGCCAAAAAAAATATCCAAAAAGACAACTCCCCCACCGGCCAAAGAAAAAGAGCAGATAATCGTCCGACCCACCGACATTCCCAGGCAGCCCGAAATTCTCCCGGTTACGCCTGAAATTATCACCCTGGCAGACAAGAAAAAAGTGCGCCCGTCGGCAACTGTGGCTTCAACGGTACAACCTGTTGAAGCACCACAACAGAGTCCTCTTTCGCTGGCTCAGCAACTTGGTCTTGGCATACGTCGCATAGTCATTGATCCCGGCCATGGCGGGAAAGATCCCGGAGCCATTGCCAACCATCTTCAGGAAAAAGACATCGTATTAAGTGTTGCCCGGAGAACGGCAAAAATATTACGGAAAAAATACAAATATGAGGTCATTTTAACCAGAGAAAGAGATGTTTTTATTCCTCTGGAAGAACGTACTGCAATTGCCAACACAAAAAATGCCGATCTTTTTGTCTCAATCCACGTTAATGCCCATCCAAAAAAATCAGCAAAGGGCATTGAAACCTTCTATCTGAACCTGGCAACAAATACCGAGGCCATGCGGGTCGCTGCCCGTGAAAATGCCACGTCAACGCATAATATCAGTGAAATGCAGGATATACTCACAGACCTTATGCAGAATGCAAAGATCAAGGAGTCTTCACGACTGGCAGAAGCAGTGCAAAGCACTCTGGTGAAGGGGCTGCGGCAACATCAATTCAAGACAACAAACCTGGGAGTCAAGCAGGCCCCTTTTTATGTTCTGATCGGTGCTGAAATGCCTGCTGTACTGGCTGAAATATCTTTTATCACCAATCCTGAGGAGGCAAAACGTCTGAGAAATGTCAACTTCCTTCAGGCCATAGCAGAACAGATTGCCGCTGGTGTTGCCAACTACACAATTCAGCGTCAAACCGCTGCCCTTTAAAAATTTTCACACCTGAATTCGTATAATAAGTGCACAGCCTCCACCTGGTGGTTGATGTGAGGGTATGTACGAAAATTATGTTAAAGACAAGACTCAGGAAAGAGCTTTTTTAATCCGGGCCATGGCCCGCTCAACATTTTCATGGGAATTAAAGGCTGAAAGCCTTATGTATCCCTGCCCACACTTGCCAAAGCCGGCCCCCGGCGTACAGACAACACCAGCCTTGTTTAAAAGCATATCAAAAAATTCCCAGGAATCCTGATTCCCAAAAATCCAGATATAGGGCGAGTTATCACCGCCAGCGTAGCTAAAGCCGAGTTTGCCTATTTCACGGGCAATGAGGTCCGCATTTGTTAAGTAATATCCCACCAGCTCCTTAATCTGTTCTCTGCCCTGCCGGGAATACACTGCCTCCGCAGCACGCTGGACAGGATAGGAGACACCGTTAAACTTGGTACAATGCCTGCGGTTCCACAAGGGATGAACCGCCTGCTTATTGCCGCTGCTGTCATAGGCCATGCACTCTTTCGGCACAACCGTATACGCACACCTGGTTCCTGTAAAACCGGCGTTTTTTGAAAAAGAACGAAACTCTATGGCCACCTCTCTTGCCCCGTCTATTTCGTAAATGGAATGGGGAAGAGCATCGTCACGAATGAACGCTTCATAGGCCGCATCAAAAAGAATAAGCGCCTTGTTCTCCCGGGCATAGTCCACCCAGGACTTAAGCTGCTCCTTTGTAGCCGTTGACCCTGTTGGGTTGTTAGGGAAACAAAGATATATCAAGTCAACAGGTTCTGTGGGCAATTCCGGAACATAATTATTCTCTTTGGTGGAATCAAGATAGACAAGGCCTTCGTAGCGTCCATCGGCAAAAATCCCTGTCCGGCCGGCCATGACATTTGTATCCAGGTAGACGGGATACACAGGATCAGGAATGGCTATTTGAGCATCCACGCTGAAAAGTTCCTGAATATTTCCGGTGTCACATTTTGCTCCGTCGGAAACAAAAATCTCATCTGCTTCGATCTCTGCCCCCCGGGCCTGAAAATCGTTTTTCGCTATGGCTTCCCGTAAAAAAGGATACCCCTGTTCCGGCCCGTAACCACGAAAGCTGCTATCTGCCGCCATTTCATCCACAGCGTCATGAAAAGCTGTTACACAGGCAGCGGGCAGGGCTTTGGTCACATCGCCAATACCGAGTTTGATAACATCGGTTGCAGGATTGGCCTCCTGAAACGCCGCGACCCGCTTGGCAATATCAGAAAACAGATAGGAGGCCTGTAATTTCAGGTAATTCTCATTAATTTTCAGCATTTTTTCAACTCTTTTAAATTATCTCTATCCAGCATGGCTGGACCATAATATCAGCTCACAGTCATAACAGATAATTGCAGACAACAACTCGTAAAAATATCACATTTCCACAATAACCCTGTCATTAAAATCATAGGCATCACTTGACAGATCATAATCCAGCCGGCCCGCATGGATATCAAACTGAGGCCCTCTGATCTCGACATCAACAGGGCAGACCACCATTTTAGTTGCATCATAATAATGGAGAAGATCCGTGAACAGCTGTTCATGGGCAACAGGTTTTTCCACCACAACACTATCAATGAGAATCAGATGCCGCTCATCCATGAGATAAGTTCCCCGATCACTGGTGATGGCCATTGGCTCTTTCCCTTTGCTCGTATACCGGGCATCAACATCGATCATGCCGATTTCACGGTCTGATTTCCCTGTAAAGGCGCGATCGGCCTTAATCAGCCATTCAACCTGACCTTTGGTAGAAAGTGTTATGGAAATATTATCCATGATAAAATTCTGGGACTGCCTTTTATAGGCCTCGGCAACCTTGGCATCATATCCACCCCTAGGTTTGAGAAAATCAGCAACATACCCCTTCCAGAGCGGTCCGGTGACCATCAGCCCGAGCGGAATCATCCATAAAAGATTTCGTGGATTCTTCATCATTTGGTAAATCCGGCAAGAATAGAGGACCACTGCCCCCGGGCTTCAAGGATTAATTCGCAGACTTCACGAACAGCACCATGTCCGCCACTCCGGCTGGCAGTATAATGAACCCGCTGCTTGACCTCCGCAACGGCATTGGCAGGGGCAAAAGAACAACCGACCTTTAACAGAACAGGTAAATCAAGGAGATCATCACCCATAAACGCTGTCTGCTCAGATGACAAACCTGTTTTTTTCAGAAGTTCTCCATAGGCGACAACTTTATCATCCCGCCCCGCGTAAACATGAGCAAAACCTAGATCTGCGGCTCTTCTGGCCACGGCACCGGAAAGACGTGCCGTAATCAAGCCGACCCCAACGCCTGCATCCTGCAAGAGCCGCAACCCCAATCCGTCCTGGGTATTAAATCCTTTGGTTTCTCCACCCTCTTCATGATAAAGCAACGTTCCATCTGTCAGAACGCCGTCAACATCAAGCAGCAAAAGCTCAACCTTTCTGGCCCGAACCAGATTATCCTGCCATTTTTTGCTCCGCACAACAGGCCGTTCACGTTCCATGGCCAGTTCCCGAAGGGTCTGGGTCAAACTGCAGTCTGAATACCCGCCAGAACCGACGGAGCAACTCTCATTGGTCATTGATCGTCCCATCAACAGCTTTACGTACAGCCAGCAACTGTGTAAGCAATTGTTCCACCTGATCTAGAGGCCAGGAGTTAGGGCCGTCACAGAGTGCTTTATCCGGGTCAGGATGGACCTCCATGAACAGGCCATCAACCCCGGCAGCCATTGCCGCCCGGGTAAGCGGAGGTATAAACTCACGCTGACCACCGGACTTTCCACCCATGCCGCCGGGTAACTGCACAGAATGGGTGGCATCATAAATGACCGGACAGCCAAGGGAGCGCATCACGGGCAAAGACCGCATATCCACCACCAGATTATTATAGCCAAAACTGGCACCGCGCTCTGTCAGAAGGATGCGGTCACAGCCGGCATCCCTCAACTTATTGACCGCATGTTCCATGTCCCAGGGTGAAACAAACTGCCCCTTTTTCAGATTGACAGTTTTTCCTGATTTTGCCACGGCAACAAGCAGATCGGTCTGTCGGCAAAGAAAGGCGGGAATTTGTACAATATCGAGCATGTCAGCGGCAAGTTCCACCTGGGAAGTTGCGTGAACATCGGAAACAACCCTGACCCCGACTTCATCACGAATCCGGCCAAGCTGCCGTAATCCCTTTTCCAGCCCCGGCCCTCGATAGGAATCAAGAGACGTACGGTTGGCCTTATCAAAAGATGCCTTAAAAACGTAGGGAATGCCAAGCTTTCTGGTAATGCTTTTCATCTCCCGGGCCACTTCCCAAGCCATCTCGCCAGATTCCAGGACACAGGGCCCGGCCAGTAACAGCAGGGGCTGATGAGGGCCGACCTTGATGGCCTCTTCCCCGGCAATGCTGTTAATTGTCACTGTTTTCATAAAAGATCAACTCTCCCGGACGGGATGTATACGTATAAGGGCAAAAACGCCTTAACTCTTTTTATTCTCAAGGGCCGCCTGAATAAAATCACGGAACAGCGGATGAGGCCGCATGGGCTTTGATTTAAACTCGGGATGAAACTGGCACCCAAGAAACCACGGATGATCTCTTAACTCTACAATTTCGACCAGTGTATCGTCTGGTGAGGTGCCGCTGACAACAAGACCGGCTTTTTCCAGTTGCGGCCGATACTTGTTGTTAAACTCGTACCGGTGCCGGTGGCGTTCACTGATCTCCCGCTGCTGATAGGCAGCGCTTGCCAGTGTATTCTCAATCAGTTTACAGGGATATGCGCCAAGCCGGAGAGTACCGCCCATATCCGAATTTTCGTCCCTGATCTCTGTTTTACCGGTCCGGAAATCAAACCACTCTTTCATCAGGTAAATCACGGGATGAACCGGATCATTCTCGAATTCCATGGAATTGGCACCGTCAAGTCCGGCAATATTTCTGGAGAACTCAATAACTGCCAGCTGCATGCCCAGGCAGATTCCAAAAAAAGGTATCTTCCTTTCCCGGGCATAGGTAATCGCGTGAATTTTCCCTTCTACACCACGGCTGCCAAATCCGCCCGGAACCAGCACACCATCACACCCGTTCAGCAATTTCTCCGGATCACCGCCATGCTCAAGTTCTTCAGCGTTAACATATTCAAATTCAACTTGCGCATCACCGGCGATTCCACCATGAACGAGTGCCTCGTGCAGACTTTTATACGCCTCCTTAAGCTCCACATATTTACCGGTAATACCAATAGTTACTGTTTTCCTGGGATGTTTGATCTTGTAAACCAGGTCTTCCCATGGCTTGATGTTGGGTGCCGCTGTCCAGATACCGAGTTTTTCAAGAATGCGGTCGTCAACGCCTTCTTCGTGCAGCTTCAGAGGGACCTCGTAAATCGAGTCCACATCAAGAGCGGTGATAACCGATTGCGGCTCAACATTGCAAAACAGGGCTATCTTTTTCTTAATCGACTGATCAAGTTCTACTTCGGTGCGGCACATGAGAATATCAGGCTGAATACCTGAAGCCAGCAGCCCCTTCACCGAATGCTGGGTGGGTTTGGTTTTGATTTCCCCGGCAGTTTTGATATAAGGGACAAGAGTCAGGTGAATAAACAGAGAATTTTCACGTCCGAGGTCACCCCGCAACTGACGTATAGCCTCGATAAAAGGCAAGCCTTCAATATCGCCGACCGTGCCGCCGATCTCTATTATGGCGACATCGACACTGCCGTCCAGCTGCAGGACAGCCTGTTTGATTTCATCGGTAATATGGGGAATCATCTGGACGGTACCGCCAAGATACTCGCCTCGACGTTCCTTCATGATCACCGAGTAGTAAATCCGGCCAGAGGTATAATTGTTTTTCTGCGCCATAACCGCGTTGGTGTAGCGCTCATAATGGCCCATGTCCAGGTCTGTTTCAGCCCCGTCATCGGTGACATACACCTCACCATGCTGAAAAGGGTTCATGGTACCGGGGTCAACATTTATGTAAGGATCCAGTTTTTGAAACGTGACGACCATGCCACGACTTTCAAGCAGGGCACCAATTGCTGCAGCTGCAAGGCCTTTTCCCAGAGAAGAGAGAACTCCGCCGGTGATAAAAATAAACTTGGTTTTCTTGCTCGGTTGTTTGTCCATGACCCCATCCTTGTACACTGGAAAAAGAAAATAGCAGCCAGACTGCCCGTCTTTACCTCTGCTCCTGATGGGAATATACCATACCCCATCAGAACCGCTTTGACAACAAAAGGAAGAGGGGCGCTAGAGTAATTCTGTATCTGTATGAGAGTAGGGGGGCGAACAGCAGCACAGAAAAACAAGCTCCTGTTTTTCTGTATTTTCAAGACAGTGACTCATGCCTGGAAGTATGCAGATTGTATCCCCTGGGGCCACCTGAAAGAGTTTTGTCCCAAGGGTCATTTGTCCTGAACCTGACAGGATATAATAAAGCTCTTCGCTCTGCAAATGTTTGTGCAGTCTGGTCTTGCCGCCTGGTCGAATTTTTGCCTCCGCCAGACTTTGCTGTGTATTGCCCTGAACATCCGGGTGCATCAGTTCTCGAATCTCTGAGCCATCACGGGTGAGGTAGGAATTAATGTCTTTTCTTGAGGTTTTCATATCCGAAACGTAACTATTCAGCTACCAGCACAATGTTGGCATAACTTGTGACCTGTAACTGTTCAGATGTGCTCCATAGTGTGGCAAGCAGGCCAACGAACTATAGCCCCTCTATGTGAGGCGGCCTGATCGCCGCACTATGGGGTGCAGCTGAACAGTTACTCCGAAACCAAAGAAACTCTCCCGCCGCAAGTCGGTAGGAAACTACCCTTGAGAAGAAATTAATCCTGGAGGCTAAAGCACCATTTTTATCAAAACAAAGCCGCCAACAAGTAACACCAGAAAAACAATGCTCAGGATATTAAAATATTTATCAATAAAGGTCTGTACAGGGGCACCGAACTTGTAGATAAGACCCGCAACAAGAAAAAAACGGGCAGAGCGGGCAGCTAGAGAAACCAGCATAAAGACGGGAAAATTTATTTTAAAAGCCCCGGCGGAGATGGTAAACAGTTTATACGGCAAGGGAGTAAAGCCAGCTGCCGCCACGGCCCAGGCATCATATTTCTGGTACAATGCCTGTACGACCTGATATTTACCTTCCAGCCCGTACAGGTCGAGAATCCGCTGGCCCAGAGTATCCATAAACGCCCAGCCAAGACCGTAACCAAACGCTCCACCGAGCACAGAGCCAGCAGCGCAAACGGCCGC
>JALXCX010000081.1 GCA_026990725.1 Desulfobulbaceae bacterium | reverse complement strand
CCATATTAAAGACGCCTGAAAACTACATCTTGTCCGGCACAGACAACCCGACAAGTTGTAGCCCGTTGGCCAGAACAGTTTTAACCCCCTTGCACAGGCAGAGCCTCGCTTGGGTACGCGGAACATTATCGGTTATGACTTTATACTTATTATAATAGGAATGAAAATGTCCGGCCAGCTCCATAAGATAAAAGATTACCCTGTGCGGGGCAAGATCGCGGGCCGCTGCAGTGACCATGGCCGGGTATTCGGCAAGTGTTTTGAGCAGTTGATACTCTTCCGCCTCACTCAATTGCTGTAAATCAGCCTCTGCAAGTTCCGGGACAGCCACTTCTTTTTCTGCAGCCATTCGTTCTATGGAACAAAGTCGGGCATGGGCGTATTGAACATAATAGACCGGATTCTCCTGGGTCTGGGCTGTGGCCAGTTCCAGATCAAATTCGAGCTGAGAATCAGGCTTGCGCATCAGGAAAAAGAACCTGAGTGCGTCGACGCCCACCTCATCGACAAGTTCATCAACAGTCACAAACGTTGCCTTGCGGGTAGACATCTTCACCTGTTTTCCATCACGCAGCAGGGTAACGAACTGATGAAGAATGACTTTAACTTTTCTGTTATCATAGCCAAGAGCTTCAATTCCAGCCATTACATCCGGTACTGTGGCTATGTGGTCAGCACCAAAAATATCAATCATCCACTCAAAACCACGCCTGAATTTTTCCCGGTGATAGGCAATATCCGGCAAACGGTACGTGGGTTCACCTGTGCTTTTAATGATCACCCGATCCTTTTCCTGACCAAACTCTGTTGACTTAAACCAGGTGGCATCATCTTTTTCATAGACCAGCCCTTTGGCTCTCAACTCTTTTACTACATCATCAATCAGCCCTTCTTCGTAGAGTGTGTGTTCGTTGTAATAAGAGTCAAAGGTGATACCGATGCGCTTCAACGTTGCGTCAATATCTGCAAAGATTGCATCCTGGGCACGCCTGCGAAACTGATCGAGTTCGGCATCTTTAAACGTATCACCATTATTTTCAATCATTCCTCTGGCAATTTCATAGAGATAATCACCCTGATAACCATCTTCGGGAAATTCATACGGCTGACCAATCAACTCCAGATATCTGGCCTTAAGCGATGCCCCAAGAACACGCATCTGACGCCCCGCATCATTGAAATAATACTCACGGGTCACGTTATGACCCGTAGCATCCAAAAGGCGGGCTATGGTATCGCCAAGAATTGCGTTTCGTCCATGGCCAACACTTAACGGCCCGGTTGGATTTGCACTGACAAATTCAACCATGACCTTCCTGCCGTTACCTGTATCTGTCAGGCCAAAAGACGCGCCCTGTTCATTTATCGGGGCAAGGACAGAACTCCAGAGAGCAGAATTTAAAAACAGATTAACAAAACCAGGACCTGCAATCTCAACATTTTCCAGCAGGGCCTCATCTGCCTCCAACAGCTCAACAAGCTGTGCCGCCACTTCACGGGGGTTGCGTTTTTCCTTACCAGCCACAATAAGGGCTAAATTGGTTGAAAAATCTCCCTGACCATCGTGACGCGGTACTTCAAGTTTATACAGACCCGCCCCGGCCTCACTCCAGAATCCTTGCTCAACTCCTTGGTCAAAACAGCGGTCAATAACATCTTTTAGTTGTGTTCGTATCATCTCTTATTACATTTTTTTTTAAAGGCAGGAAATGTCTATAGTATAAACAAACAAACAAAAACAAGGAGCTACCCGATATTTTACCTTGCAAAATCCAGGTGCAACAAACTGACCGTCCAATCGGCCAAGGTCTTGAACCACCCCAAAAAACACGCAAAATAAAAACTCAACCAGTAACATACATCCTCTGGTTCAGATTACCAAATAAACAGCACACTTCATAATTAATCGTTTCCATCCAGCAGGCAATTTCATCTACGGTAATCTCAGACGTCCCTTGCCTGCCAAGTAAAACGACTTCATCCCCCGGACAGACATTTTCAATATCAGTTACATCAAACATGGTGATATTCATAGAAATCCGCCCCACAACCGAAACACGTTTGCCCTGGATAAGAGCCTGAGCTTTATTGGAAAGACAGCGCAGGTAGCCGTCTTCATAGCCGACAGGTATTAAGGCAATGCGGGTTGGTCGTTTTGTGATAAAACTATGACCATATCCAAGCCCGGTCCCGGCAGGTACATCCTTTACCTGAATGGCCCGGCTGGAAAAACGCATGACCGGTGAAAGCTGCAAATCGGAACGATCTCCACGCCCCTGTTTCCCATCCGGGTAGCAACCGTAGAGTGCGATTCCGGGGCGTATCATGTCCTGATGCGCAACAGG
>JALXCX010000080.1 GCA_026990725.1 Desulfobulbaceae bacterium | reverse complement strand
TAAATGAACCACTCACCGGCAGAAAATATCAATTCCAGCTTTTTGCACCATCATACCCGGAAATGATTGAGCATCAGGGCCTGCTGACAGAAAATAGACTCCTTGAGCACCGGCTTATCTATGGCTATTACCCTGAAATAATCACCCATCCCGGTGAAGAGCGGGAACTGCTGCAGCTCTTAAGCGACTCTTTTCTCTATAAAGATCTGCTGCTCCTGGAGGATGTCACCAAACCCATCCTTTTTGAAAAGCTTCTCAAAGCACTGGCCTTGCAACTGGGCTCTGAAGTTTCCTTCAATGAACTCAGCCGCCTGACTGGCGTAAATCATCAGACAGTTGAAAAATATATCATCCTGCTGGAAAAGGCCTTTGTAATTTTCCGGCTGCCGGCGTTCAGTAGAAACGTCCGCAACGAGATCCGAAAAGGGAAAAAATTCTACTTTTATGATAACGGTATTCGTAACGCCATTATAAAGAATTTCCAGCTCCCAGCTCAGCGTACCGATATGGGGCCGCTATGGGAGAATTTTCTCATCAGTGAGCGCATAAAGGCACTGTCTCAATATAATATGGATGCTGACAGCTATTTTTGGAGAACGACTCAGCAGCAGGAAATTGACTATATTGAAGAATCGAATCAAGCTTTGACCGCCTGGGAGTTCAAATGGAATACCAAAGCAAAAGCAAAAATTCCAAAGACCTTTACCCGCGCCTATCCCGATGCTAAATGTTCCGTTGTAACACCAGATAATTTTATGGATTTTTTAACAGATGAAATGGATGGATAACTATTATGGCTTTGAATTTATAGATCACATTCTGAGTCTTAATTTTGCTTTACCAAATGAAAACACCTTGCTCGAAAAGGCAGCTAACCTCTTCAATCCTATCTTTTACAAAGTTGCTCTTGGTCAGCAAGAAAACCACCACCTCCCCCAACTCCGCAACTGGCTCCTGCCCATGCTGATGAACGGCCAGGTCACGGTGCAATAGGAGAACAATAGCATGGTCCGGGCCGAATATCTCCGATTTTTGCAAAAGATCAAGGATGATGGTGTTCCCGCTGAGGAGCGTAAAATCGCCAACCTCGTACTGGAGCATCTGACAGAATTACTCACGCTTTCCACCGCACAGGGCCAGCGGGCCAAAAAGATGGTATTGCTGGCCCAGGAAAACTGGAAGACCATCAGCGCCGAAATTCAGCACGCCCTGGAGCAAACGGCAGAACAAGCTGCGCCGGCCACCCGCTTGATACACCTATCCGTTGGCCCGTTTTGTGGTTTTGCCAAACAGGAACTCTTTGATCTGAACAGTCGTTTGGTGCTGATTTATGGCCCCAACGGAACCGGAAAATCCAGTTTCTGCGAGGCTCTGGAATATGGCCTGTTGGGCAGCGTGGCCGAAGCCGAGAGCAAACGCTTCCGCAATCAGCGCGATTACCTGAAGAACCTCCACACCAACACCTTCAAAGCTCCCGTTCTTACAGGCGTGGATAGTCAGGGGCAGGATGTCCCGATTACCGCCGATGAAGCCTTGTACCGCTTCTGCTTTGTAGAAAAGAACCGCATCGACAGTTTTTCACGCATTGCCGCCCAAACCCCGGCCAGACAAACCGAACTGATCTCCACCCTTTTCGGCCTTGAGGCCTTCACCAAATTTGTCCGCAACTTCACACAGGAAATTGACGAACGATATATCGACCTCAAAGGCAAAAAAAACGAGGAATTGAATCAAAAGCGTCAGGCATTGGCAGGTTCTCAGCAACAATTACAGACCATCCCGGATGAACTGAAAAAACTGGCAGAAGAAGAAAATAAGCTGGCAAGCCGGTATCGTGAAAGTATCACTTTTGCCCAAATGGTCTCCGAACTGAACGGGGATGATGAAAACCCCGGTCTGATCGAGAAACTTGATACAGAGCTACAGCAACAACTGGTTGCAACAAAGAGCAACATAACATTGGTTGGCCTGCAATCGCTGAAAGAGTCAACAGAAGCCGACCTGACAGAACTCAATACCCAAAAACAGGCATTAACAGTCGCCAGCCAGCAGGTATCCTTCAAGCAACTTTATGAGGCAGTGACTCAGGTTAAAACCAGCAGCCCGGAACACTGCCCGGCCTGCAAAACCCCACTGACTCTGGTAGCAGTCAACCCATACACCCATGCAGGTGAAGAGCTGGAAAAACTTCGGCATCTTGGTGTGTTGCAAGAGGACGTCGATAAGTTGCACGAGAAGATCAGGTTGTCATTGACTGAAATTGCGATAATTATAAATACCTGCTGCGCTCGTGTCACCCAGGACAATCCGCTCTCAACATCCCTGATTCCATCGGGTAAAGCAGCTGATAACGAATGGTGGTGTTCTTTGCATCAGCAGATAGAAAATGGCCCTACCCCCTGGCAGCATCTGGAGGCACAGGCCAGGCAACTTGAGGAAGCAGACAAAACAATAGATCTGCTCGCCCGGCAACAGACTGAAAAGCAGGAAGAACTCAAACGACTTCGTGGATTTGCCGAGGAGATCGTCAAATTAAAGACACGCAGGGAAACGGCAGACGAGGCACTGGCAAAAGCCAAGGAGGCCATCGAGAAATTTGATACAGAAAACGCCCAACTCATCGCAGATGTAGAAGATGAAAAAGCGGTTGTCACCCAAAACCTGGTTATCGTCAAAGCCTACGCCGGTTTTGTGGTCCGGCTGAACAACTATAAAAATAGTCTCCCGGCTAAACTGGTTGCCGATCTGGGCGAAACGGTTGTGGAACTTTACAACGCTTTTAACCGCACTGATGCTCAACATGAACAACTGGCTGCGGTTCGATTACCGCTTGGCCAAAACCAGCGGCTGGAGATTTCTTTTAAAAACGAGTCGGAAAATTTTGTCGATGCCTTGCACATATTGAGCGAAGGTCATATCCGTTGCATTGGCCTGGCCATACTGACAGCGAAAAATATCAAGGAGAACTGCCCGCTTCTGGTTTTCGATGACCCGGTTAATGCCATTGATGACGATCATCGTGAATCGATTCGAAGAGCCTTGTTTGAAGACCATTTTTTTGAATCTACGCAGATAATACTTGCTTGCCATGGCGAGGAGTTCCTTAAAGATATTCAAAACCTGCTCTCACCAGAGAGAGCCAGGCAATCAAAAGTGATATCTTTCCTGCCAAAAATCAATAAATCACATATACATGTGGATTTTCATTGTGCACCGAGGAACTATATTGTCGCTTCTCGCTCCCACCTTGAAAAAGGTGAAATCAGAGATTCGTTAGATAAATCTCGGAAAGCATTAGAATCTCTCGCAAAAGTCAAAGTGTGGCGATATGTGAACAAACACGGAGACGGCAATCTAAGCATCAAACTACGTTCTATAACGGCACCGATTGAACTCCGTAATCTGACAGAACAACTTAAAACAAAAATTTCAGAAGCCGGTTTTTCAGACAGGAACAAGGAAAACGTATTAAGGCCTCTTGAAACTCTTCTGGGAATAAATGGGAATTCTCGGGAATGGAGGTATCTGAACAAAGGCACCCATGAAGAGACAGATCGAGCTGAATTTGACCGACATACAGTAAGCGAAATCGTGGCAGCATTAGAACAGCTTGATGCCGCGCTTGGATGACATTTAAAGGAAATATTTCTGCCATGACCGCCTTCTCAACTCAATACAACCATCAACCGGAAGGCCTGTCCAACGACATCGGCCCCAGGGTGCGTTTTTTCCTGGAAAAGCAAAAGTCCAAGACCAGGGAAGAGCTTACCGCTCCACTTTAGGAGAAAAGTAGACAGCTGAGGCTGGACATTACATAGCTTGAAAAAAAGCTATGATCTTGCCACCATTCACATCTGATGACACCTGGGCAGCACCAGGACCTGGAGCCAGTTATTAAATTCACATTCTTTAATGGCGTCTGAGAGCACATCATCATCAATGACAAGCTGCCAGCGCAAGTCTTTTCTGTCCGGCTCCTGATAGAGTTTTTTCATCTTTGCCACCATCTCCTGCAGCTCTGCCGGGTTTTGAAAAAAGCCGCCTGCAATCAATTTTTCTTCCCGGGCAACAATTAGACAGGCCATCTCATGGAGGCTGTATTCGGGATGATACTGTACTGACCAGAAACTTCCCTTTTTGTGGGTAATGGCCAGTGCCTGGACAGGTGTGAAATCATTGACGGCAAGGATTTCAGCCCCCTGGGGAAGATCCGTTACCATATCATCATGGCTGATGTAGGCCTCAAACACGGGTGGTTTTCCTGAAAACATGGGGTGTTCAATACCCTGCCGAGTCAACCTGATCTTTCTGGCAATGCCCATTTCCTTGCCCCTGGGATTTGGCCCGACCTTTCCTCCTGCCGCCACCACAGACATCTGCAACCCCCAACAACTGCCAAAACTTGGCACCCCCACCTCGTAGGCCAACCAGGCCAGGGCGATTTGTTTTGTTACACTGGGATCTGTTTCATCGTAGATGCAGAGATTACATCCTGTCCAGAGGATACCGGCATACTGCTCCAGGGCCTCAGCTTCGGGCATAGTCACACCGTCATCACTTGGCAGCAAGACATCATACGTTGCCCCGGGAAGATTTCTGGTCAGTAAATCAGCGTACAGTTTCCAGGCATACTGCATGCCTGCCCGGTTCAAATCTGCCCGGCTGGCCTTGTTATAGCCGTCGATGATGAGAAAATGTAATGACGTTGCCATGTGCGTCTCCATATATAGCGCAAGATTTGTTCAGTTATTAAAGGAATCCACAATTTCAGCCAGCTGTGCATAGTCACGGCAGATCGCATCAGCGCTGGTTGTATCGCTGCCTCGATCATTGACGACTGTGGTATAAATGCCCTTGCCGCCAAGGGCCTGGGGCCCCTTGATATCTTTTGCGTCCCGGTCGCCAACATGGGCAATCCTGTTCACATCCACCTGCAGGCCCCTGGCTGCGGCCTCAAAGGCACGGGGGTCCGGCTTGGAACAGCCTATTTCATCGGAAAAAATAAAGACATCAAAATAATCTTCAAGTCCGTTTTCGGCCAGCAACTGCCGCAGCACACGTCCGGAGCTGAAAATGGCATCAGAGATAACCCCGAGTTTATACCTGCCATGCAGCTCCTTGATGGCGTCGACAATGCCCGGCACAATGTCTGGCTGAATGTCCAGTTCCATCTCTTCATGGAGACGAATCAGTTTTGCCATTTCCTGTTCCGGCAGTGTTCTTTTCAGCCCCTGCAGGACAATATCCAGACGCTCTTTCACTGTCCATGTGCAGTTCTGATCGTACCAGACCTTGCGAAAAGCGGCATCAGTGGCCGCGTACGAAACATCGACCAGGGCCTTGTCAATGGGCTCATGCCGGTTGAGGAACTCCCAGACAAGTTGCCGTCGGGTCTGGTATTTGGAAAGCAGGCCCTGAGCGGCACGTTTGGGTTCGTCGGAATCATCAATGATGATGGTATCCCAGAGGTCAAAGGTTACTGCCTGAATGGACAGTGCCATAACGTTATCTCCTGTTAAAAAACATTCTGTTAATTTGCCGCTTTTTTCTCGCCAGAGGTGTTACCTATCCATTTGTTCACCAGGTGCAGAATACCCAGCATGAACAACACAATCACGATAATGCAGGTACACATGGCATTCGCACTGGCTGTCCAGCCGTCGTTATCCAGCATGATAATTTCAATGGCCGCCAGATGCACTGAGGCAGATACCAGAAAGATGACCGCACTGATAGTGGTCATGGAGCGCATGAAAAAATAGGTGAAATTCTGGATAAATGAAACCCTGGAAAGGGGAAAAATAATCCGGAAAAAAGTACTCACCGTGTCTCCACCCAAACTGATGGAAGCCTCTTCAATGGAGGGATCAATATTTTTCAGATTGGTAACACTCGATAAAATACCAAGGGTAAAGTCACAGATAACTATATTGATCACCACGATCCAGGGTGTCCCATAAAACCAGTAATAGGGTTTATTAAAGGCCAGGATATACCCAAGCCCCATGACAAGACCGGGAATGGCTGCCGGCATGACCGAGAAAAAATAGACCACCTGTTTTAAGAAAGGCTTTCTCGTCTCCATGGCATAGGCTGCCACCAGGGTGAGCATTGAGCCAATCACACCCACCAGCAGAGCCACCCAGAAACTGGTCCACAGGGCAGAGTAGCCGCCAATGGAGGGAAATTTATAATGCTCAAGGGTAAGGGACCAGTCATAGGGCCAGGTCTTGACAAAAGAGCCCAGGATAACAGTGGCAAAGATGGCCAGAATCGCAAAGGCTATCACATAGCAATAACTTGAGTAGAGAAGTTTCTTCAAGGGCCGGGTTGGTGGAATAAACGGCCGGGCCGACCCGCTGATCATGGAAAAACTCTTGCGTGAGATATAATAATTGAGCATGAACGCACTCAAAGAAGGCACCAGCAGAATGATACTGATGGTGGCCCCCAGGTCAAAACGGTACAGGTTTGTTACCTGGGCGTAAATCTCGGTTGCCAGAACACTGTAATTACCCCCAATGACCACCGGATTACCAAAATCGGTGATGGTCAGATTAAAGGTAAGGGCTGCCGCACTTAAAAGACCATATTTGGCCGAGGGCAGGGTGATTCTGGTAAAGACCTTCCAGGGCGAGGCCCCAAGGCTTTCCGCGGCCTCATCCAGCCGGATGTCGACAGCCGACAGGGTGGTAAACAAAATGACAAAGGCGTGGGGCAGACAGTACAGCACTTCGGAAACAATAATACCGGTGGCCCCGTAAATATTCCAGTCTGTGTGGAAAAAATGGGAGGTCAGCAGGCCGTTTCTGCCAAAGAGATAAATAAGGGCCAGGGCCTGAACAATGGAAGGTGCCACCAGGGGCATCATTATGATGTTTCTGAAAAATAATTTGTTTTTGATCGTTGTTCGGGTCAATGCGTAGGCAAAGAAAAAGATCAACACGGTGACTATCCCCGTTGTGGCCGCAGAAATATAGAGACTGTGCCACAGGGATCTGAGGGTATAGGCGGTGGTAAAATACTGCTTAAAATTGGCCAGGGTGAAATTGGCCAGGGCCAGTTCGCCCTCTTTGAAAAAGCTGAGTTTAAAAATGGTCCACAGGGGGAACAGCATGAAAAAACCCAGCATGACCAGAATAAAGATGGTCACTGTGGGGACGATAAACTTATCAAATTCCAGCCGTCTTGAGGAAACAGTGTAATTTTCCACGGCTGATTTCTGACGCTTATTTGCTTGCATTGTATTTTTCCTGAAGAGGGGGCTTGCCGGGCGTTAAATCAGTTTTTTAAACAGTTCAGAGTAAATATGAAATGCTTCCGGAGGAAAATAAAGCTGGATGTTTTCCCGTTCCCTGACCGGTTTTCTGGCAAACTCTTTCTGGGCAATATCAACGATCATGTCAATCCCTGCCACATTGACGCAAATACTCACCACCGGCCCCAGGAAGGTGATAAGATCTGCCCGGGCATCGACAATATTTGCAGGCAGGCAGGCATCGGGAGCTATGGTGGTGCCAACTATTTCAATGTCTTCGGGTCGGATGGAGAGATGAACATCCCTGCTGTCAACGTCTTTTGCCCTATCCACGGTAAAGGCAAACGAGGCAAAATGCACCTTGTCACCCTGTTTCTGTCCTTCAAGAAAATTTGAAGTGCCGACAAACTCTGCAATAAAACTTGATTGCGGATTCTTGTAAATATCCCAGGGAGTGCCAACCTGTCGCAGTTGGCCGTCCCGCATGACCACCACCCGGTCTGCCATGCTCAGGGCCTCTTCCTGGTCATGGGTCACATAGATCATGGTAATTCCCAGATCCTGCTGCAGGCGCTTGATTATGGCCCGCAGTCGGACCCTGATTTTTGCGTCCAGGGCGCTGAGGGGCTCATCCAGTAACAGGACATTGGGTTTAATGGCAATGGCACGAGCCAGGGCCACCCGCTGTTGCTGGCCACCACTGAGCTGGGAGGGATAATGCTGCTCCCATTCGGTCA
>JALXCX010000079.1 GCA_026990725.1 Desulfobulbaceae bacterium | reverse complement strand
AATATCAGAAGAAATGACTCCATAACGTGCCGGTTATGAAACCCACGGGCTGCTGCCGGAGCAGGTGCAAGCCGTCCTGCAGATAAACGCCCGGCACGTTCAACCACCAGGCGTTTTCCACTCATTGTACGGGAAAGACACCACGTCGTGTCGACCGGGAAACGGCGTGGTGTCTTTATTGTCAGGCAGGGCCGGCAAGTCTCTTGCGGCTATGCTGATCAGTGCAGGAACAGGTTGGACCAGACCTCGAGGATCTTTGCACGGTTCTTGGACTGCCACGGGAAATCCATGGGTGCAAGTTTAATGCTCTTAAGAGCGGGCATGTCTGCCGGGCCGGCAATGCCTGGATAGGTGACGCCAAGTTTAAATTTGGCATAGCCTTCCATGGCTTTTTTTGAGATAGCCCAGTCGAGGAATTTTTTGGCAGCAGCTTCATGGCGGGCATTGGCCAGCAAGGCATTGGATTCAAGCTCAAAACCAGCACCCTCTTCAGGCAGTACCATGACAACCGGAAAACCTTTTTTCTTCAAAGAAGAATACACATAGGCAAAAGAACAGCCCACGGCATACTCGCCTGCTGCCGTCAACTTGGCTGGTTTGGAACCACTTTTGATGTACTGGCCCATGTTTTTATCCAGCTCTTTTAAGAAATCCCATGCCTTGTTGTCTGCAACAGCCTTGGTCTTGTAATCAGCATCAAGCATCTCAAGCAGACTGGCCACCTGCAGAAAACCAGTACCGGAACTGGCCGGGTTAGGCATGATCAACTTGTTTTTATAGGCAGGATTAAGCAGATCCTTCCACCCTTTGGGCATGGGGAGTTTATCCTGGGCAATGACTTTTTCATTGATAACAAAGGCCGCTGCGTACAGGTCAATGGCGGTCCAGTAGCCGTCAGGATTTTTAAACTGCGACGGAATCTTATCCCAGCCGGCCGGTTTGTATGGTTTGATCATTTTACGGCCGACAAATTCTTCCAGATTGGTCACTGCCCAGCCCCATACGCAGTCAGCCTGGGGATTATTTTTTTCAGCAAGGATACGGGCCCCGAGCTCACCTGTGGAAAGACGAATGGCCTGAATATCAAGATCAGGCAGTTCCTGTTTGGCCTGTTTGAGATATTCAACCACCTCTTCATTTTCCAGCGCAGTATAGACGACTACAGTTTCTTTGGCCATGGCCAGTCCGGCCTGCATAATGCCGGCAACGACCAGCACGACAAATAACGATTTGAGCCTTTTCATCGACAACCTCCTTGCAAGAATTTTGACAAACACACAAACGATTAATCAGGCGCATGGTATAATTAATCAATGATAATCGCAAGATGTTCTTCCAGGCTGGCTCCATGGTTTCGGCAGGTCAGGCCTGGCCCGCATATCTCATGAACATTGAGTTAATTTTGATAATAACTGCAGAATACAAACAATGAGTCCAATATAAGTGATGCCCAGGTCAGAGCACAGGTTCAGAACTCAGTCCGGAAGAGTTCCGGAGTTCGGGAGACCGACTGGAATAAAACCAGGTTGCCCTGAAATGGGTCCTTATTTGCGCCATTTATAGTCAGGTGGTATAAAAAGCTGTTATGGCACTTATTAATATACAGTCGGCAATAAAACGTGTGCAACAGATCGTCCGCAGGCTTGACCCGCCGCATGGGGTGGAGATGTTGACCTACAAGCGTAATCGTGGCGTTACTATTATCAAAATTGATGACGAAACTGTTTCCATACAGGAACGGGGATATGAAGAGAAGACCTTGCTGGTGGAGATAAGCGAGTTGGGCAAGGTTTTGAAAACCATTGCGAAAAAAGAGTTCCCCCGAAGCCGCAAAGTTCGAGTTTATCAGCTGGACAGCCCGTATTGCCTGGGGATTAAACGCAAACAGCTCTGAAGATTTTTATACTGCCAGTTGTTTTGCCGGATCAAAATCCCTCTTTTTTCGGGTGACCCTGAAAAAAGGCTAGAGTTCGTTTAATTGTGAACAGTCATTTCCTGGGCTTGAATTGGTTTAATTTACAGTTTTTCAGGTGTCAGATAATCAGGCGTACACCGCCCAGTTCTTCGATCCTGTAGGGGAAATGATCACCTGGTGAACCAATAAACATAAAGTTGACAGGTACTTCCCATTCGGCAGAGAGTTTGTTGATCAGTTCCGGCCCGAATTTACCCTTTACCTCAACGTATTCAATATCGACCTCTGAGTATTCCCTGTCTAAAAATTCGATATCTTTCTTCAGGTTTTCGCATAGTTCATCATCACGAACAGTTTGCACCGTAACAATCTTTATTTTTTTGGTATGTTCATTATTCTTGATGTATAACAAGACCTTATTGAGATTGGCCAGGTT
>JALXCX010000078.1 GCA_026990725.1 Desulfobulbaceae bacterium | reverse complement strand
ATAATCGCTGTTGAGCCCGCTGCCTCCCCGGTTCTTTCAGGTGGCAACCCGGGCCCGCATAAAATTCAGGGAATAGGTGCCGGTTTTATCCCCGAAGTCCTCAACCTGGATATTATTGACCAGGTCATTCAAGTGACCGACCAAGATGCCCTGGAGACTGCCCGTCTACTGGCAGCAAAAGAGGGCATCCTCTGTGGCATCTCCTCAGGCGCGGCCATGGCGGCTGCTCTTCAGACCGCTTTACTTCCGGACAATACGGACAAACGTATTGTGGTCATCCTGCCCGACACCGGAGAACGCTACCTGAGCACCGATCTGATGAACCCGGTGCGGTAGTCCCAACTAATTGAGCAGCAGCTGAATAAGAGGTGGAATAACAACCGTGCCCAGTCCCGCAGCCTCCAGGACGCTGTCGGCCATAATAATGCCAGCCCCTGAATCCCGGTCAAACCCCGGAGCTTCAATATCGATTGCGGTCGTGTTGAAAATATTTCGGACTTCCGCAATGGTAATATCCGGCTTGCCGGAACGAAGGAGCGCTCCAATGGCGGCGGCGTGCGGGGCCGCGGCTGATGTTCCATAAAAATGACTGAACCCCGGCGTAGCCGTTTGTACCCCGTCAGCGGCTGCAATGTCTGGTTTATGCCGCACGGCTCCCTGTGGAGCCCCGTTGGGTGCAAAAAAAACCCGTCTCGGGCCATCAGAACTAAATGTTTCGACCTCTTCCGAGGCAGTAAAAGGAGTAGTTTTAGATTTTGCATCAACAGCGGCCACTCCAAAACCATTTACAGCAGCAGCATGACCACGTATCTGCCCGTTTGTGACATGCTGGAACCCACTACTTGAATCAAGATGGATAAACTTGCCTGCGCCACGATATCTGGCAATAACCACCTGAGCACCAAACAGGGCATTTGAAGAACCTCCTATAACTTCATAGGGGTCATCATTCCCATCCTGGATATTATCGCTGGCAGCCAGCACATTACCGCTGGAATTGAGTAAAAACAAATCGTAGTCATTGTTTGACTGGCCAAGAGGGTCTGCCCAGAACAGATTCAGGATGATAGAAGGTGGATTTCCGGTAATCCTGTTGGTCACGTCCCCTCCAAAAAAATTGTTCACTGTGGCATAATAGCTGGGCAGGCTTGCCGGAACGGCTGAAGATGCATGATAATCACCTTCCCAGACCTGGGCGGTATGATCGCTAAGATTTCCACTGTTACCTGCTGAAGAAAAATAGAGAACCCCACGTGCGGTCACATAATTCACAGCCTGAGAAATAATATCATCCTGAAAGGGAGATTCATTAAAATATCCCACATCATCGACGATGACGCCACAACCGGCCCCTTCCAGTGCTTTGATATTGTGAGCAAAACTAGCTGGGGAATCGTATGCCGTGGCAAAATACAACTGAGCCCCCGGAGCAAGATCATGGACTATTTCCAGCATGGCAGTGCCTTCTCCGGTGCTGCCCGGATGATCTTGAAGTACTGTCACGCCGGGCAGATCGCCCGATGCCTGAACGGAGGAAAGATGATCTACAGAATCAGACAACACCCCGACTTTGACCCCTTTTCCATCTACACGGTAGCGACTTCGTGCCTTGTCCGCGCTATGAGCCTTGTCGCCTTCGGAAGTGTTTATTTTATTCAGATGTGCTTTGACAGCCTCTCTGATAGAAAGAATATCAGGCCATTCAGCCAGAGTTTCAATTTCTTCAAGGGCCATGCGGGCCCGTACAGCGTCATATTCTTCAAAACTGTTGACCACTTCCCCACCAAGCTCTTCGATGCGGGCCAGCAGTTCCGGGGTGACTGTCGTTTTAATATCAACCAGAACCATGCCGTTGTCTTTTGTCTCCAACATCGACTTGAAGGCTGGAAGGCTCTTAAATATGGGATCACCGGCCTCCTCTTTTATCGCATACAGCAGATGGGAACCTACTTTTTTCTGTGCTTCAGTTCGACCGGCCTTCTCCTTTGCCAGGACATTTAATTCAGCAAGAGTTGTACTTTTCAACTCCAGAGCAGGTTGCTTTGCTTCGTCCTCAGCATAGGCAGAAAAAAGACTGCCACAGGCAAGACTGGCAGTCAGTATTGCCGCAAACTTTAAGAAATAACGCATATATTCCTCCAGATTAACAAACTATAAAACTCGATAAACTTATCACCAAATGTATACATAAAACGTATCAAACACAGCCCAAAAAGGCTTTTCAAATAGATGAATGAGCCACACAACGCAAGACTCATCTTCTTTAAGAATACTCAAATATTCCGAAAAAACAAGAAAGATTAACTATACAGCGGTACTAATGTCTCTACGAGAATCAACGCAAGACCTTGAGGG
>JALXCX010000077.1 GCA_026990725.1 Desulfobulbaceae bacterium | reverse complement strand
CAGTACATTATTTTTAATCAGCTCAACAGCAATTTTAAAATGCACATCATCAGAATACTTATAATGCTCGCAACCGACCAATGCGCCAACACCGCGAATACGGCCATTAATAATATTGTCATTCAGAGGCCGGTAGGATTGCCTGAACCTGCCACCCAGCATATAGTTAATGGTTTCATGGGAAAATCCGACAACCACATCGAGCTTGTTTTCTTCCGGGATATAATAATCGCCCCGTTTCTTGAAATTACCAATAGCACGGGTCAGAATTTTTTTAGCTGACTCGTAAGCCGCATCCTCTTCAAACTGAATATGAATGGCATCGGGCATTTTGGCCCGGTAGTTGGTTGTGATAATATCGGTGTGCTTATTCTTGACAACCTGGGCAACCGACTGCATAACACATTGCACGTCCACAACCATGGCTTCAACAGCACCTGTTGCCAGCACCATTTCCTGCTGGATAAAGGAACCTGCCACCGGGATTCCACGACGCATCAGAATCTCATTTCCTGTACAGCAGACACCGGCAAGATTAATCCCCTTGGCTCCTGCTTTTTTGGCCAGGGCCAGCATTTCTTCGTCTTCTGCGGCAAGGCAGAGGGATTCGGCAAGAAGCGGCTCATGGCCATGCACAGTCACATTGACCATGTCCTCCCGCAAAACGCCAAGATCGACAATGGCCCGCTTGGGGACCGGAGTACCAAACATGATATCAGTCAGCTCAGTGGAGAGCATGGAAGCGCCCCAGCCATCGGCCAGCGAACAACGGGCGGCCTGCTTCATGATGTTTTTATACTCCTGATCAACACCCATGTGGGTACGATGCATGGTCTCAACAACCTCTCGGTCAATACCGCGCGGCGCAACACCCTGCTCTTCCCAGATCTTCTGCTGTTTCTTGGGCGCCCGTTTCAGCATGGTGACCGACCCCTCCTGCTGGCCAAACTCTGCCAAAGCACGTTCTCCAAGCTCAAGGGCAATTTCGTTTTTATCCCTGCCTTCAACTTCAATATCAAAGACTTTGGCTATTTTATGCAGTTTCTCCACGTCTTTGATCTCATGGGGAGTTTTGCCTTTTGCCGTGGCAATGAAGCCACGCACCATTTCCCGGGCATGATCGGTATGGGCGGCTGTTCCGGCAGCCACAATCCGGGCAAAATTTCGGGCCGCAACCGTATCTGCGGTTGCCCCGCAGACACCAACCATAGAATCCACTCCATCAATAATCTGACAGGGCCCCATGTTACAGATGCGGCAACATGTTCCTCCGGAGCCAAAAAGGCAGGAAGACATGCCGCGATCTTCAATGCGGTCGTAAGCCGTGCGAACCTGTTTGGCAAGATCCTGGTTGAGCAGATCTATCGTTGAACTACCGGTTATATCATTACAGCTGTTACATCCATTGGATTTGGCCATAATTTTCTCCTAATGCATTAGGTACAGGTTGTCAGGCTGACTTGGGGAAGTCGTACTGCCGCCCCATGCCTGACGGTTTGTTATATCACGCCAGTCCGGCAAACTGCCTGGCCGACTGTACGGTATTTTTCATAAGCATGGTAATGGTCATCGGGCCGACACCACCGGGAACCGGCGTGATTGCCGAGGCCTTTTCCTTGACCGAGTCAAACTCGACATCACCGGCAAGTTTTGCCTTGCCAGACTCTGTTACGCCAACACGGTTAACCCCCACGTCAATGACAACAACGCCCTCTTTGACCTGATCGGCTTTAATCATATTGGCAACACCTGCGGCAACAATGAGGATATCTGCCCGTTTGGTGTGAAACTCCATATCTTTGGTGCGGGTATGACACAGGGTGATAGTTGCGTTGCCACCATCACGTTTCTGCAGCATAAGGTTAGCCACCGGCTTGCCGACAATATTTGAACGGCCGACAACAACAACTTCAGCACCTGAGGTCTCAACACCGGCCCGCTGCAACAGTTCAAGTACACCATGGGGCGTACACGGTAGAAAACATTGCTCGCCTAAAACCATTTTACCGACATTCACCGGATGAAAGCCGTCAACATCCTTGTCCGGATCTATGGCATATAACACCTTAGCCTCATCAATGTGCTTTGGCAGAGGCAGCTGCACAAGGATTCCATGAATTTTTTCGTCTTTGTTATACTTATCCACCAGGGCCAGCAGGTCTTCTTCGCTGGTATCGGCATCAAGGGTAATCTGCTCGGAATGAATGCCCAAGGCATGGGCTGTTTTATTCTTTGCTGCCACATAAGACTGTGAAGCAGGATCTTCGCCAACCAGGATCGTCACCAGCCCCGGCACGACATTGTGTTTTTCCGCAAGTTCCACGACCTCAGACTTCAGCTCTTCGCGGATGGCCTTTGC
>JALXCX010000076.1 GCA_026990725.1 Desulfobulbaceae bacterium | reverse complement strand
ACCAGTCATCGGGTTAAAGTGTATCTGCACAGGCTTGTTTCGGACCAGAACTGTATCGAAGATATCATGGTTGAAACATACACGCAGGTCTGGAAAAACAGCAAGACCTTTAAAGGGCGATCACGGGTCTTGACCTGGATGATCGGTATTGCCCGCAACCTTGCCCTGAAAGAGATTGGCAGAAAAAAGTATCACGAGGATATTGCCGAGCATCCGGAAATCGAGGCCGACGTAATCGACCTTGAGTCCGGTGACAGGAAAGAGGTACTCAGTCGGGCACTGAATATGCTGTCGCCAAAACACAGGGAGATATTGGATCTGGCCTTTTACCAGGATTTTGCCTACCAGGAGATAGGGCAGATCCTGGATATTCCCGTGAGCACAGTTAAAACCAGGGTCTTTTATGGAAAACTTGCTCTGAAAACGGTTTTGGAACAGATGGGCATTACCCGTGATGACCTGTAAGCGTTTTGCAGGATTTTTTGGAGAACAATAATGGCACAATCAAAAGCAAGCGGCACCGAGATACACGATGAGCCTCTGGACGATGCAACTGTCCGGCGTCTTTTCAGGGAAACCGCAAAAGATATCCCGCCTGCAGATTCAATACTTTTTGAGAGAATAGAAGAATCTATTGAGCAGACCAGGCTCCCTGCGTCGAGTTATTGTTCTTCATTCACAACCTTCGCACGGTCGTTGCTGGAGAGGTTCCGTGTTTTTTTCAGTCGTCCACAACTGGCCTGGGGGATCGCCGGCATGCAGGCCATTGCACTCTGTTTTTTTCTCATCCATGTGCCTGGCCAACAGAGCTATCAGACCCTGTCTGCCGACCCGGTCAGTCAGCATGATGAAACAGCACCGGTCTTTTATGTCATCTTTCGCGATGATGCCCAGATCGGAGAAGTGAAATATTTTCTGGAAAAAAACAATGCAATGATTGTCAACGGTCCAGGCAAGCGGGGTATTTATACCATACGTTTTACTCACAAAGATTCATTAACAGCAAAAGAACAGGCCGCAATTCTTGCATCATCCCCATTAATTATTTTTGCCGAACAAGTGTATTAGCAATTCATTTTTTTCAATATGTTAAAGGAGGTAACGCAGTGCAAAAAAGATTCATTTTCCTCCAGGCCTCAGTTGCCGTTTTCTGCTGCCTGTCTGCTGCCCATCCAGCGGCAGGCGGGGAGCAGAAAACGGCAATTCGCATGCTCTCCCCAAGGGCGGGGGCGGAAATACTGTCAAATCACCCGGATATCCAGGTGGAATTCACCACGGTCGTGGACAGGGATTCTCTTCTTGTCATGCTCGATGACAACGATATCACGGCCACCGCTGAAATCACCGATACGGGATTCCATTGCCGACTGCCCATGGCGCTGGGCGCAGGCCCGCATACCATCTACATAGCCGGTAACGGTGCCAACGGCCCTTTTGAACGGGAAATTTCCTTTTCTTCACGTCAGTCCGCCGCTGTTGACCAGGCCTCTACCAGCAATGAATGGACCATGAACATGCAGGCCGGAAATTTTCACAGCAATCATGGCGATGATTATGTCAGCACCTCGATCGATTCGACCCTGCAGCATGAATCAATGGTCAAAAAGGGTAACTGGCAGGTTCAACTGAGTGGCACCGCCCGGCTGCTTGAGCAGGACGTGTCTGGAGGCGATGAACAAGCAGTTGTTTCTGAAGCGGGCAATCAGAATGATGCGTATGGCCCACAGGAAAAAACTTCAGATATTCAGGCGCAGAACCAGGGTTCCATTGATCCGGAGCAGCAGGGTCTTGACCTGAACACCATCCTGATGAAGGCCCAATACCAGGGAACAAATGTTCACACGGCCCTTGAGCTCGGAGACCTGCAGATTGTCGAATCAAAAAATACCTTTGCAGGGCTGGCCCGCAACGGCGGTCAGCTCAGTTTCGAGTACCATAACCTGTACGCAAACGGTTTTTCCGTGTTCGGTAAAGACACATTCGGCCTCCATGATGGTGTTGGTATCGGTTTTGACGATGACGACCACCTGTACGGATTTTCCGGCGGCGTCCACCTGCTTGACAGGCGCATGGATGTCAAAGGCTTTTACATCCGGGGCGGACAGCAGGAAAATTCCTACTCCTCCTGGTCGCAGGAACAGGGGAACTCCGGTGAGGTGTATGGCTTTCTGCTGACAACGGATTTCTGGGATGGCCTGCTCTTCAGCGAATTTGAATACGACCGCTCCGATTTTGATCCCAACACCGGCGATACCTTTGGCGGCAACCGTGATGAAGCCTGGCGGCTGCAGATCGGCGGCGGCAGGGACCTGTACAATTACGATATCACCTACGAACGGTTCGGGCCCGACTATGATCTGCCCGGCAACCTGAGTCCGAAAAAGGA
>JALXCX010000075.1 GCA_026990725.1 Desulfobulbaceae bacterium | reverse complement strand
GTCTCAGAGCTTGATGTTTAAAAGTGTGCACAACAGGATAAATCGTTTGAAGTTGCAGTAATATTATGAAGGAATAGAACAACATATGACAACAGAAACAGAAAACAACGGGTCGAAACAGCCCTCAATATCCATTGAAAAAGAGCTGAGGAAATCGTATCTCGACTATGCTATGTCCGTTATTGTGGGCCGGGCACTTCCTGATGTTCGGGATGGTTTGAAACCTGTTCACAGGCGTACGCTTTACGCCATGCGCGAACTGGGGAATACCTATAACCGACCCTACGTGAAATCTGCACGTATTGTCGGTGATGTCATTGGTAAGTACCATCCCCATGGTGACACAGCGGTATACGATACCCTTGTCCGCATGGCGCAGGATTTTTCATTGCGTTATCCACTCGTTGACGGTCAGGGCAACTTCGGATCCATGGACGGTGATGCACCGGCAGCCATGCGTTATACCGAAGCACGAATGACCAAGCTTGATCAGGAGTTGGTTACAGATCTGGACAAGGAAACAGTTGATTTTATACCAACCTATGACAACTCTGGGCTTGAACCTTCGGTCATGCCCTCTAAAATACCTAACATTCTGATCAACGGTTCAGAGGGGATTGCCGTTGGCATGGCCACCAAAATCCCACCCCATAATATTACAGAGGTGATAAACGGGCTGATCAAACTGGTGGACGAGCCTGACCTGACCATATACCAGCTGATGGAGATCATCACCGGACCGGATTTTCCCACAGGCGGTTTTATCTGCGGTCGAGCAGGTATTCGTGAAGCTTACGAGACCGGGCGCGGTGTGGTGATCATGCGGGCGAAGACCCATGTGGAGCAACGCAAAAAGGGCGGTGAGTCCATTATTGTAACCGAAATACCGTATCAGCAGAATAAGGCCAGCCTTGTTGAAAAGATTGCCCTTTTGATGAAGGAAAAACGGATAACCTCAATATCTGAAGTTCGGGACGAGTCAGACCGTCATGGTTTACGGGTTGTCATGGAACTTAAGAAAGACGAGATTCCAGATATCACGATTAATCAGTTGTACAAAATGACCCCGCTGCAAAAGAGTTTTGGTATTATTCTGCTCTGCATTGTTAATAACAAACCGGAAATTCTTAACCTGAAGGAAATTCTGGTTCACTTCATTGACCATCGCAGGACCATCATTTACAGGCGTACAGCCTTTGAACTGCGTAAAGCAGAGGAAAAAGCACATTTTCTGGAAGGTCTTAAAATAGCTATTTCAAACCTCGATGAGGTTGTTGCTCTCATTAAAGGGTCGGCAAATCCTGCCGAAGCCAAAGCTGGATTGATTGAACGGTTTGCCCTTTCCGAAGTGCAGGCTCAGGCGATTCTTGATATGCGCCTGCAACGCTTGACAGGGCTTGAGCGTGATAAAATAATCAAGGAATATAATGAAATCATGGAGAAAATTGCCTGGCTGAAACAGGTGCTTGGTGATGACGCCATGGTTATGCAGATCGTTCGGGACGAGTTTGAAAAAATCAGTGAGCAGTATGGCGATGAACGACGAACAGAAATTATTGACGCCCCGGATGAAATTCTTCCTGAAGATATGATCACCCCCGAGGAGATGGTGGTGACTGTTTCCCACACCGGTTATATTAAGCGTAATCAGCTCTCTTTGTATCGTTCCCAGCGTCGTGGAGGAAAGGGGGTAAAGGGTATGACAACAGTTGAGGATGATTTTGTCACCGATCTTTACACGGCCTCAACTCTTGATACGTTCCTCTTTTTTACCAATAAAGCCCGGGTCTTCTGGCGAAAGGTTTACGAACTACCCCTTGCCGGGAGAACAGCCCGCGGCAAGGCTGTCGTTAACCTGCTTGAGCTTGGTGAAGAAGAAAAAATGGCGGCAATTCTTCCTATTGTCGATCTTGCCAATGCCGATGAGAGCAAATCTATCTTAACGGTTACCAAAAAGGGACGGGTCAAAAAAACCAGTATTGCCGAATACAAACGACCGTTACGCAAAGGGAAATACGGTTTAACAATTAAAGAGGATGACGAAATTCTCTGTGCGGCCATTACATCTGGTGATGATGAGGTTTTTCTTGTGACCCAAAACGGCCTTTCCATCCACTTTCACGAATCTGATGTTCGGGTTATGGGGCGTCTTGCCGCCGGTGTTAAAGGTATGAATCTTGCCGAGAACGATGAAGTTGTTGGCGCTGTTGTACTCAAGAATGATGATTCTATCCTCACCGTCACCGAGAACGGCTATGGAAAACGAACAACCGTAGCAGATTACAGATTACAAAAACGTGGTGGTAAAGGTATTTTTGCCATCAAGACCAGTGAACGTAACGGACGGGTTGTAGGTGCTTTGCAGGTTGTGGATGAGGACCAGGTTATGCTC
>JALXCX010000074.1 GCA_026990725.1 Desulfobulbaceae bacterium | reverse complement strand
TTGCAAAATTGGCCCAGCTTATCCGGCTCCCCTCGGTGACCGGGTTTATCCTGGCAGGTTTATTTCTCGGCCCTTCCGGGCTGGGAGTGGTCACTGTGGATCTTGCGGGGCAGCAGCTTGACCATTTTACCCAGATTGCGCTCATGCTCATTGCCTTTGGTATTGGCGAGCATGTCGAGCTGCGTAAACTGGGCGGTGTGGCCCGGGATGTTGCGTATATTGCGGTTGTGCAGGCGGTTGCGGCCTTTGTTATGGTTGCTCTTGGCACCTGGTTTTGCACGTTGCTGCTTGCTGATTCCGGTATGGGATTTATTGAAAATATTGTTCTGGCCCTGCTTCTTGGCGCGATCGCGGTTGCCACAGCTCCTGCAGCCCTGCTCCATATCGTGCGCGAATTAAATGCCCGCGGTCCGTTTACCGCAACCCTTCTTGCTGTGGTGGCAGTGGATGATGGGTTGGCCATTATTATTTTTGGCATGGCTGTCTCGGCAGCTCACCAGCTTGTCGGGGGCGGGGGTAGCACGTTTCAGGCAGTATCTGCTGTTATCTGGGAGATTGGGGCTTCAGTTGTCATTGGCGTTATTACCGGATTTTGTATAGATTTCATCCTCCACAAACTGCATGAACGGGGGGAAATGCTCACTGCAGGCCTTGCCCTGCTCCTGCTCTGCGGAGAAACAACGAGACTGCTTCATCTTTCCCCGCTTCTTGCCGGAATGATGGCCGGGTTTACAATTATTAACCGGGCAGAGCGTGATGTGCGTCTGTTTCGGGCATTAAATGCCTTTGAGCCGCCTATTTATGTCCTCTTTTTTACCCTGGCCGGGGTACATCTTGATCTTTCGGCCCTGAAACTTGCCGGCTGGATAGGGCTGGTCTATTTTGTTGCCCGTATTTTCGGCAAATATGGCGGGGCCTGGCTGGGTGGTAAACTTTCCGGCGCAACACCGGTTGTCCGCAACTATCTGGGTCTTGCTCTGCTGCCCCAGGCCGGGGTCGCCATTGGTCTGGTCTTTATGATCAGCAGTGACCCCCGGCTTGCCTCCTGGTCAACAATTATTACACCTGTGGTCCTGGCTGGCGTGGTTTTGTCCGAGCTGGGCGGGCCGGTACTTGCCAGATTGACCATAGAAAAGGCCGGTGAAGCAGGCAACAGGAAGCAGTCCCGTTCCGAGTGCGAGGGGCGTTCGCCACTTGCCTGTGAAAAATGGCTCCGTAGTCCGGCAGGGATCACACTCTCTCCCTGGGAAGATAAAAAACTTAAGCCTGCGGCAAATCACCAGGGAGTTGTGGTGTTTGGGGCGTATCATTTTGCAACGGCCCGGGCACTTGCCCGCATTGCTACTATCCTTGCCCATTATTATCATGCTCTACCCATGTCTGTGCGCGTGCGGAAGAAAAACAGTACGCAGCCGACTCCGGTTGAAATAGATGATTTTTTCCTGCCGGAAACTGATGAGGCGGATCAACTTGGTTATCCCATGCAGAGGGAAATTCTCTACGATTCCCCCGCCTCCGGCCTGGTTGCAGCAGCAGAATACAATAATGCCAGAGCCGTTGTCCTGGGCTATCCCATTGGCCGCAATCCTCTGGCGTTGCATAAGGTGCTGGACCGGGTGGCTGCCAACGTCCTCTGTCCGGTGGTAGCGGTGCGTTTTGTGGGAACAATGGCCTGGGACAGAATTCTCGTTCCTTTTCTTTTTTTTGAAGAACTTGAAGAACTGCTGCCTATTGTTGAGGCCATGACAACCAGTCGCCATCCGGCGGTGAGGTTCCAGCATCTGTTGCCGGCAGATTGCAGTGACGAAGAGCATAAAAATAGCGAACAGGAACTGCTCGACTGGGCAGAGTCCACCTTCTTTGATGTCGAGGCAACTGTTCTGGTCAGCCGGGCCGAATCCCGCCTTGAAGCTATTCTCTCTGAGGCTCCAGCGCATGACCTGCTCATTATGACCGCGGCCCGTAGACGTGGGTTGAAACGGGCTTTGTTTGGTTCGCTGGCTGATGCCGTGGTTAATAACTGTAAAAAATCGGTTTTTGTTGTCTATATTCCGCCCGGAAAGAATACGCACGGGGTGCCTTTGCAATGAAGAAACGGATCCTTGTTGTGGGCGGTGGAGCTGCCGGAATGATGGCGGCCGGACAGGCCGCGGCTACTGGCGCCGATGTTGTCCTGCTTGAAAAAATGAAAACTCCAGGTCGCAAGATCAGTATTTCAGGCAAAGGCCGCTGTAATGTGACAAACATTGCAGATATTCATGATTTTATAGAGCATTTTGGCCGGAATGGTCGCTTTCTCCGGCAGGCCTTTCATCGGTTTTTCAGCCCTGAATTAATGGAATTTTTTGTTGCAAACGGCCTTGAACTGGTCAAAGAGCGTGGGGGCCGGGTTTTTCCCGGGAGCGGCAGAGCCCGGGACGTGGTGGCAACATTCACTGGCTGGCTTGAGGGACACAACGTCTCTATCCGCCCTGGTTCCCGGGTGAGTCAACTGCTGTTCAATGAAGGGAGGATTGAGGGGGTTCTCTGTAACGGTAATCCTGTGTATGGTCAAAAAGTGATTCTGACCACAGGAGGTGCCTCGTATCCGGCAACCGGCTCAAGCGGAGACGGCTACAGACTGGCAAAACAGGCCGGTCACACCATTATTACCCCCCGGCCAGCCCTTGTGCCGGTGGAAACAGCCGGGGATATGGCTGCCCGGCTTGCCGGTTTGCATCTGCGCAATATTTCTGTGAGCCTGTTTATTGACAACAAGAAAAAAGGAGCAGAGTTTGGTGAACTGCTCTTTATGAAATACGGGTTGTCCGGGCCGGTCATCCTGACGCTCAGCGCCATTATTGTGGACGCTCTTACCCAGGGGAAAAAAGTGGATCTGCATCTAGATCTCAAGCCGGCTCTTGATAGAATAAAACTCGATGCCCGGCTTCTGCGCGATTTTGCCCGTCGCCATAAAGAGTCAATGGATTCAGTTCTTCGCGGTCTGATGGCTCAGAAGATGGTGCCGGTCTGCCTTGCAGAAACAGAGATTGCTCCCACCCGACTGGCCGGCGAGATAACAGCCCGGGAGCGTAAACGGCTGCTGCAGTGGCTCAAAAGTATAGTCTTTTCTGTTACCGGTTTTCGTGGCTTTAAAGAGGCCATCGTGACGGCCGGTGGTGTGAAACTTGCCGAAGTCAATCCCCGGACCATGGAATCAAAAAAATGTGACGGTCTTTATTTTGCCGGAGAACTGCTTGACCTGCAGGCTGATACAGGCGGCTATAATCTTCAGGCCGCTTTTTCTACAGGCTGGCTGGCCGGCTTGAGCGCTGCAGAATCTCTTCACAACCTCTGTCGCTGAATCATGTTTTTACCCACCACCCAAAAAGAACTTCGTACCCTTGGCTGGGACAGGCTGGATATTATTCTGGTTACCGGGGATGCCTATATCGACTCGCCCTTTGTTGGTGTCGCGGTGATCGGGCGTGTCCTTGCCGATGCCGGGTTCAAGGTAGGAATTATTGCCCAGCCCGAGGTAAACAGTGAGGATATCTGTCGTCTTGGTGAGCCGGAATTATTTTGGGGGGTGAGTGGCGGTTGTATAGATTCCATGGTCGCCAACCGGACGGCATCCGGTATTAAACGAAAAAAAGATGACTATACCCCGGGCGGCATCAACAACCGCAGGCCGGACCGGGCAGTCCTTGCCTATAGTAATCTGATCCGTCGACATTTCAAACAAACCGTGCCTCTTGTGCTGGGCGGTATAGAAGCCAGCCTGCGTCGGGTGGCGCATTATGATTACTGGTCAAACAGTATCCGCCGCTCAATTCTTTTTGATGCCAAGGCAGATTATCTGCTCTATGGCATGGCCGAGCGCTCAGTGGTCGAGCTGGCCGTTTGTCTGAGAAATGGTGTCGATCCGCGCCATATCCCGGGAATGTGTTATATAGGCAGGGAAATTCCTGAAAATACGTTGACCATACCTTCTTTTGAAGCCTGCCGGGAGAGCCGGAGACAATTCTCCCGGATGTTTGCGTTGTTTTATGAAAACAATGATCCCGTGTCGGCAAAGGGATTGTGCCAGACCCATGCTGACCGTTTGCTGATTCAAAATCCGCCCCAGCCCGTGCCGACTCCCGGGGAACTTGATCATATCTATGAGCTGGATTACCAGCTTGATCTGCACCCGTATTATGCAAATTTTGGCAAAGTCAGGGCTCTTGAAACCATCCGCTTTTCCATAACCACCCACCGGGGCTGCCATGGTGAGTGTAATTTTTGCGCCATTGCCGTACATCAGGGCCGGACAATCAGTTCCCGCAGCCAGGATTCCATCATTCGTGAGGCAAAAAAACTGAGTTCTCATCCTGCATTCAAAGGCATGATCCATGATGTGGGCGGGCCAACCGCCAATATGTACGGTTTTGAATGCAGCAAAAAACTAAATAAGGGCGCCTGCCTGGATAAACGATGCATTTTTCCGGATATCTGCCGAAAAATGCCCGTAAACCATGGCAAACAGATTGAGCTGTTGCAGAGGTTACGGCAGATTGAGGGGATAAAAAAAGTCGTTGTCTCCTCCGGTATTCGCTATGATTTGATCCTTGCCGATCGCAAAAATGGTCTGCAGTACCTGCGGCAGCTTGTTCGGCACCATATTTCCGGTCAGATGAAAGTTGCCCCGGAGCATTGTATTGACAGGGTTTTGGACTGCATGGGCAAACCGGGAACCGGCAGCCTGCTTAAATTTCGTGAACTGTTCAACCGACTGACCAGGCAGGAAGGGTTGCCTCAGTTTCTCACCTATTACATCATTGCTGCTCACCCCGGCTGCAGGTTGCAGGATATGATCGAGCTGAAAAAATTTGCTTCAAAAGAACTTAAGCTTATCCCCAGGCAGGTACAGATTTTTACGCCGACTCCGTCCACCTGGTCAACGCTTATGTACTGGACAGGGTATAATCCGCTGAGGGAAGCATCCTGTTTTGTTGAAAAAAATGCAAATGGCCGGGAAAAACAGAAAATGGCGCTTCTGGGCAAACAGTCGCCTTTGGGGAAAAAGAGCAGGTCTTTGTCCCGGGTAGCGAAAAAACAGAAAAGAAATAAACGAAATAAACGAAAATGATGACCTGGGGGTTCGGGCAACAGTGGGCCGCAATGACAGACCATATATCTTTGCCATCCGGGCAAAATGAAACAGGATGAAAAGAAAATTTTCCACTATTAATCTGCTCACGGAGCTGGAAAAACCTGAGAATCAGAGTTTTTTGAGTGAATTCAGTGAAAAGATCTATCCCAAAAACAGTCTTGTCTGTTCACCCGGCCATGAAACAGATCGGGTTTTTATTGTCCGGCAGGGGCGGCTTAGAATATATCTTGCTGTGGAAGACAAGGATTTTTCCCTGGCCATTCTGGAACCCGGCGACATCTATGTGACCCATACCCGGGCCCATGTGGTAACCCTTGACCAAGCGATTCTGTTGGAAATGGAGACAGGACGTTTGCATGCCCACATGGCGACACAACCGGCATTATCAAGAACCATTATTTCTGTGCTGGGAGAACTCCTTGGACAGTCGTTTTCAATTATTGACAGCCTCGTTTTTAAAGATATCCGCCAGAGGCTGACAGATTTTTTCCTCTATGAAGGCCAGCATAATGGCACTGTGACTGATGGGGGTATTCTTTTTTCACTAGATTTAACCACCACTCAGCTGGCGGCCATTGTCGGGGCTTCCCGGCAGACAGTTTCCACTATTATCAGCAATATGCTCAAAGAGGGCGTGCTGCAAAAAAGCAATCGAACCAGCTATTGCATCCCCCACGTGGATTTACTGCGCAATTACCCGCAGGGGATACCTGAGAAATAGCCGGGCCGCTTCTGTCAGGATTGCGGACAGGCAGGCCTTAAAAAAAATCTAGTTGTTATTTGCCGCAATAATCTGATCCACCTCATCCCCGTCAATGACTTCTTTTTCTTCAAGCCGTTCTGCCAGTGCAGCAAGAGCGTTTTTGTTCTTCTGGATGATCTCCACAGCCCGCTGGTACTGATTCTCAATGAGCATCCTTGTCTCCTCATCAATCATCTGGGCCGTTGCCTCGCTGAAGTTGCGTTCTTCCTGACCATGGATGCCAAGATATTGCAGCTCCTGCTGTCTGCCGTAGGTGATAGGGCCAAGTTTTTCGCTCATACCCAGTCGGGTTATCATGGAGCGGGCGATTTCCGAGGCACGTTCCAGATCGTTGGACGCGCCTGAAGAGACATTGCCCAAAACGATTTCTTCTGCGACCCGTCCGCCCAGAAGAATGGCGATCTGATCCCGCAGCTCCTCTTCTGTAGAAAGAAATTTTTCCTCCACCGGCAGCTGCATGGTGTAGCCAAGCGCTGCTACTCCCCGTGGAATAATAGATACCTTATGCACCGGATCGCCAGTGGGCACAGTCACGGCCACCAGGGTATGTCCGGACTCGTGAAATGCCACTCGTGTTTTTTCGTCAGCATTGAGCACCCGATGTTTCTTTTCAGGGCCGGCAATGATGCGGTCGATGGCTGCTTCAAAGTCTTTCATGGTGACTGCCTTGGCCTTGCGCCTGAGGGCCTGAATTGCGGCCTCATTACAGATGTTTTCAAGATCAGCACCCACAAACCCGGGAGTCCGTTTGGCCACGACGAGCAGGTCAATATCTTCGCCCAGTTCAAGCTTTGCTGCGTGGAGTTTTAAAATGGCCTCCCGGTCTCTTAAGTTTGGTTTGTCGACCAGAATCTGGCGGTCAAAACGGCCAGCCCGGAGCAGGGCCTTGTCAAGAATCTCCGGGCGGTTGGTGGCCGCCATGACCACAACGCCGGTGGAAGGATCAAAGCCGTCCATCTCTGTAAGGATTTGATTTAAGGTCTGTTCGCGCTCGTCATGTCCGCCCATGGCAGGGCCGGCACTTCGTGAGCGGCCAATGGCATCCAGCTCGTCGATAAATATGATGCAGGGCGCTTTCTGTCGCGCCTGTTCAAAAAGCTCCCGCACTCTGGCCGCTCCGACCCCGACAAACATTTCAATAAATTCAGAGCCGCTGATGGAAAAAAACGGTACCCCTGATTCTCCGGCAACAGCTCGGGCAAGCAATGTTTTTCCTGTCCCCGGAGGGCCGACCATGAGCACGCCCTTGGGCATTCTGCCGCCCAGCGCCTGAATCTGGCTGGGGTCTTTTAAAAAATCAACACTTTCCTTGAGTTCCTGTTTTGCTTCTTCGGCTCCGGCCACATCATCAAAGGTAACCTTGGGTAAATCGACGGGGTGAATATGGATTTTATTGCCGATATTGAGAATCCCCTTGCCCATGTTGCCCATGCGCTTGGCCATCCAGCTCCAGAAGAGGAAGAGCAGGCCAAGGGGCAGTACCCAGTTCATCAGGAATTTGCCGAGCCAGTCCGAGTTATGCCGTACAGTGTACTTGACGCCTTTTTTTTCAAGGCTTACAGCAAGATCGTTATTCCACATCAGAGGAACGGTGATGAAGCGACGAGGTTTCCCTGTTTTTTCATCCGTGAGCTTCAGGGTGCCGCTGATGATTTGATCGGTGATAACCGCGTCTTCGACTTCCTGGTTCTCTACATGGGTCAGGAATTCGCTGTAGGGGATTTCTTCCTGCCGGGCCTGCTGATACCCCTGGTAGTATTGAAAAGATATCAGAATAATCAGAACGTAGAGCCAGAAAGTAAAATTTGGACTCTGCCAGAATTTTTCTTTGGTGGTCTTGTTGATCTCGATTTCAGGCTTTTTTCCGTTACCTAAAGTGAACTTGTTGTTTTTCATGCAGGCCTCACCTTAAATTTTTGAAATTAGACGGTTTATGCTGCAAGCAATGCCTAAACAATAACCAGCAGCTATAAAAAAACAAGCGAATCTTTTGGCCCGCTGATCAGAAAAAATTATGTTTGTCAGCCAGCTGACAGCAGAAATTTTGGAGGGGTTGTAGAGTGAAAACAGCTGCGATATTTTATGTTCTATAATTCAGGGAGGAGACCATGGCCAAAGAACAGAAAACAATTGAAGAAAAGAGTATCTGGGAAGATGCCCGGCAGATGCTGCGCAAGGCGGAACGTGACGGTATCGAAACGGCCTGGGACAGGCTTGAAAAACAGACGCCCCATTGTAGTTTTGGTGAGGGTGGTATCTGTTGTCGAATCTGTACCATGG
>JALXCX010000073.1 GCA_026990725.1 Desulfobulbaceae bacterium | reverse complement strand
CGTTGAGTGTTCTCGGCAACGATGCGCAATTCAATACTGGCCCCTTTAAATTCAATATCGGATTGTTCATAGCCCATGGGGTCACCAAGGGCGAGTCGTATCTGTTCCCGCAATAGATTGGGGTGTTTGCCGTGTAAATAGCTGATTCTGGCCGAAACATCGTTTTCGACCTGGATGCGGGTGTTGACTTCAAGCAGATACGGTTTACCGCTGCGGCTGACAATCCATTCCCAGGTACCTACGTTGTCGTATTGGACATAGTCTGCCAGTTTGAGGGAATATTCAACAATGCTGTCCAGAACCTTTTGCGAGTCAAAATCGTAATCAAAGCAGGAGGTATGGAATCCGGGAGCCGCTTCAATACGTTTCTGGCGGCCTGTTGACTGGATGGTGCAGTTTCTGGAACTGAAATGAATTCGTTCGTCGTGGCGGGAGCAGACAAGCTGGACTTCCAGATGGTTATAATCGCGAAGCCGTTGCTCAATAAGTACGCCGCCATCGCCAAACTGTCTTTTGGCATAGTTTTGGACCTGGCGGTATACCTTGCGGAACTGTTCTATCCGGGTCACTTCCTCGATACCCATGCCGCCGCCTCCGGCAGCAGCTTTGATGAGAACAGCCGGATCCGGTTCGTTTTCGTCTTCCTGGACATCGAAAATATGCTGAGCAATTTCCTCTGCCTCCATCTCATTGTAAATCGGGGCAGAGGTCCCGGGGATCGTGGGAATACCCAGCTTGTTGGCAACCCTCTTGGTGTTGATCTTGTCTCCAAGGTCCCGGATAACTTTCCAGTCCGGCCCGATAAAGACCAGAGGCCTGTCACGGATGGTAACCCGCCGTGCAAAGCGAAAGTCCTCAGAGAAAAACCCATATCCGGGATGAATAGCAGTACAATGCGTATGATCCGCCACGGCCAGGATATCGTTAGAGTCTGTATATCTTGTTATCTTCCAGGCGTTTTTGTCCGGTCCGTCGGTTTGATTGCGCTGAACGTGTTCAGAATCACGATCAGCATCAGTGAAGACCACGACATAGTCAAGCCGCAGATCCTTGCAGGCTTCCATTATACGGATAGCAATTTCTCCGCGATTAGCGATTAGCACTTTGCCTTGCACGAAAAACCTCTTTCAGTGGTATTATTCTTTATTTCTAATAGATGCGGTCCTCGCAGTAACGGTGACATACTGCCGGGAAAGGATGGCTGAGATCCGCATATCAATATTCGATCATATCTTTTTACTCTACTCCACCTGCGGTTACTTGAAAAGGCGTAAAATGCAAAGAGGGACGGAACAGGTCCAAGACAGGAATCTTGCCCAGAATCAGTGAAAAATCTTGACTTTCCATGCCGATTACCTACCTTCAGGGTAATTGTTTTTTGCTTTTTTACAGAGATAGGCATGCCTTAAGATTGAGGCAGTTATTCAATTCATGACTTTTTTTCAGGTATTTTGACGCATATGACTGATGATACAAAAGAGAACCGGGAAAGAACCCTCCTCCAACGGCTTAAGTCCTGGCTGCACATCAAAGGTTCACCCGATACCACCCGTGAACTCGAGTCTGAAATTCAGGAGCTGCTTGAAGATGGCGAAGAACAGGGGCTGATCAGCAGCCATGAAGAACGGTTGATTAATTCGATTTTTGATTTTCGTGAAACCGTGGCTTCAGAAATAATGACGCCGTCAGTTGAAATTGTGAGTGCGGATGTGCATAGCGCCGTGAAAGATATTGTCGGGTTGATAACCCGGGAAGGGTTGACTAGGATTCCGGTATATGAGGAGAGTAAAGATAACATCCTTGGCATCCTCCATGCCAAGGACCTGCTCAGGATCTGCAGCCTGTCGCCGGGGCAGACTCTTGAAATACGGCAGGTCCTTAACCCGCCCATGATGATCCGGGAGTCAAAACCAATTACAGATTTGCTTCGTGATTTTCAGTCAAAGAAAAAACATATGGCTATTGTAACCGATGAATTTGGCAGTGTCCGGGGGCTGGTAACGCTTGAAGATGTGATAGAAGAAATTGTCGGCGAGATTGATGATGAGCATGACCATGAAGAATCAGAGTTGACCATTATCGATGAGCGGACAATTGATGTTGATGCCAAGATTGAAGTTGAGAAAGTGGAAGACCATTTCAGTTGCAAAATGCCTGAGGGGGCCTACGAGTCAGTGGGAGGCCTGATTATAGAACACCTTGGCCGTATACCTTCAGCGGGTGACAAGGTAACAGTTGCGGAGCTTGAATTTGAGGTACTGACTGCTGACCCCCGCCGGGTCCTCTCTGTCAGGATTCGAAAAGAATCATGAAGTTTTTCCCTCGTAATTCCCCGGTTCCACGGTTGTTTTCTTTTGCAGCAGCGGCCTGTTCGGCCCTGTTGCTCTTTTTGGCAATGCCCGGCCATTTTGGTTGGTGGCCGCTGCTTTTTATAGGGCTGGTGCCGGTTCTGCTGTTGGCCCCATTGCTCACTCCCCGGCGGGCAGCCTGTATGGGGATGTTTTGCGGCCTGTTATACAATATTTCACTTCTTTATTGGATTGTGGTGGTCCTTGGCCGATATGGTAGGCTGCCGGCTTGGATTTCTGTGTCAGGTATGGGGCTCCTTGCCGGGTATATGGCACTTTATTTTGCTCTTTTTTGCCTGATATTTAACCTGGTGACAGCAACAAGATCCAGGGCAGGAGATTTTGGGTTGTCACCGTTTTTTCTGGCCGCTCCTGTGATCTGGGTCGGGCTGGATTATGTCCGGGGTGTTCTTTTTTCCGGATTTCCCTGGATGGATCTGGGGTATGGGCTGTATCGGCAGCCACTGTTGATTCAGGCCGCCGATCTGGGCGGACATCATCTGGTTACTTTTTACTTGGTCCTTGTTAATGTCTTGCTTGCGGCCGGAATGACCAGGATAATTACCCGTTCTAGAAGAACGGGTAATAGCTTATTCTTTGTCGCAGCCATTGTTTTTTTGCTTGGTATCTGTGGGTATTCGCTCAGGCAATACCAGCAGTATTCGGCGGCGGGTTCAAGCACAGACCGGGTCGTTGTCAGCGCCATTCAGGGCAATATCGCGCAGGATGAAAAATGGACACCTGCAAAAAAGGAGGAAACTGTTGCCGATTATCTTGCCCTTTCTGCCAAGGTGCTCCGGCGCAACAAGGTAGATCTCATCATCTGGCCTGAAACAGCGTTGCCATTTTTTCCGCAGCAGGATGTCTTGATGGGCAAGGTGATTGATTTTGTCAGGGCGGAAAACACGGTGTTGCTCACCGGCGCTCCATATTTTGAACGCAATGACAGGGGGGAAGCCCCGGGGAAAAAGGTTGAGTTGTTTAATAGTGCCCTGCTTGTCAATGCCCGAGGGCGCTTGACAGGGCGCTACAATAAACAACATCTCGTCCCTTTTGGGGAGTATGTCCCTCTTCGTTCCTATCTTCCGTTTCTCGAACCTCTAGTGGTGTCTGTGGGGGATTTCACCGCAGGTTCCTCTTCCACGTTTCTGCAAACCGGCAGGATAAAGGCCGGCGTGTTGATCTGTTTTGAATCAATTTTTCCAGATATTGCCAGAAAAGAGGTGCGGAACGGGAGTAACCTGCTTGTAAATATTACCAATGACGCCTGGTATGGCCGATCAAGCGCACCGTACCAGTCTCTGGCTATGTCTGTGTTCCGTGCTGTTGAGAACCGGCGCAGTCTGGTGCGGGCGGCCAATACCGGTCTGAGCGGTCTTGTTGATGCTGTCGGGAAAATACATTTTCAGTCCCGGTTATTTCAAAAAGCAGCGATAACCGTTCCTGTGGCATTACTTGAGGAGCAGACTCCTTTTAACCGGGGCGGATATTGGTTTGGCCTTGTGTGTTGTCTCCTGACACTGCCGGTCATACTATGCGCTCGCAGGAAGTGATTTTCCGGCGTATTGTTTCTTCGCAAGCTTTGAAAACTCTTTGTTGAGACTTGGAGCAAGAGCGTTTATATAAAGCGGTTGTAGGAGAATGGAGATTTGATGACACGTGCGTAACGGTAACGATTCCTGTGTCTTTTTGGTGTAATTTTGCAATTTTACTAAGGTTTACCCCATGGCTGATATTACTGAAGCTGCAGAAGCAAAACAGAAACTGCAGGAGCTTAAAGAAAAAATGCTCGCGCTGAAGGAGCATCTTTGACTTAGACGGCAAAAAACTCGATATAGAGCGGCTTGAGTCTGAAACGCTGGCTCCGGAGTTTTGGAATGATCAGGCCCTGGCGCAAAAGGTCCAGAAAGAATTGGGTCAGTTGCAGGATCTTGTCAAAAACTGGGAGCAGAATTTTGACGATCTTGAAGAGGCGGATATGCTTCTTGATATGGCCATTGAAGAAAATGATGCTGAAACCCGTCAGGAGGTGGAATCATCTCTTAATGACCTGAAAGACCGGGTGGACATGGTTGAGCTTGAGTGCATGTTTGACGGAGAACATGACGCGTCAAACGCTCTGCTGACCATCCACGCGGGTGCCGGCGGCACAGAGGCCCAGGATTGGGTGGGGATTCTTTTGCGGATGTACCTGCGCTGGGCAGAGGCCCGTGGTTTTGGAACTGACATCCTGGACTATCTGGCCGGTGATGAGGCAGGAACAAAATCTGTGACCATTTTGATTAAAGGAAAAAACGCGTACGGTTACCTGCGTTCTGAAGTTGGTATCCACCGGCTCGTGCGGATTTCTCCTTTTGATTCTTCGGGACGTCGTCATACCTCTTTTGCCTCGGTCATGGTCTTGCCGGAACTTGATGATACCATTGTGGTGGATATCAATGAAAAGGATTTGCGCATTGACACCTACCGGGCAAGTGGGGCAGGGGGGCAGCATGTCAACAAGACAGATTCGGCTATCCGGATTACTCATTTACCGACAAATATTGTAGTGCAGTGCCAGAACGAGCGTTCACAGCATCGTAATAAGGATATGGCCATGAAAATGCTTATGGCACGTCTGTATGAAAAGCAGCAGGAGGAGCAGGTTCAGGCCCAGGAAAATCTGCACGGTGATAAAAAGGAAATATCCTGGGGCAGCCAGATTCGTTCTTATGTGCTCCAGCCGTACCGGATGATCAAAGATCACCGGACAAATGTTGAAGAGGGCAACGTGGATGCCGTCCTTGACGGCCGGTTGGATCCGTTTATCAAGGCGTATCTTCTCTGGCAGCCATAATGTCAGCTGCTCTCCGTATGACCCCGTGTGTACAAGTCAATGAGCCAGGCAGGAGCCGCCTGTTGCTGCGCGTTTGTATAGACCGTATTGGTTCTCCAGTATCTCGACCGTGCAAAAATCTGGTTGGCCATCTTGCTTGTTTTCCGTGGTGCCGGATGTGTTGATCCGATGAAGCAACCTTGGGAACATCCCGCCGAAAAATGTGCCAGGTGCGGTTCCTGCACGGTGGTGTGCCCGGTGTTTCGGGTGGATGGCCGCGAGTCCATGACTGCCCGGGGTAAAATGCATCTGGTTCTCTCTCCCCTGGCAGATCATGCCTCTAAAACATTTGAAAACCTGTTTTCACAATGTCTTCTTTGCGGAGCCTGCGAGCAGGTTTGCCCAAGACACCTCCCGATCGTTGATATTGTTTCAGAAGCACGGAGCCGTTTTTCAGCTTTTTACGGGCAGGCCGGTCTGCAAAAAGCAGCGGCCCGGAACGTTCTTTCCAGACCGGCTTTGCTGGACGCCCTGGTTCGGGCCGGTATACGTCTTAAAAATCTTCACACCCTGCCTCTTAATTCCGGGTTGAGATTCAAACTCGGCCTTCTGGAAGATCGCTCAGCCATAGCTTCTGTTGCTTGCCTGGAATCAGAACAGGCAGGAGATGTCTCTTATTTTACAGGTTGCCTGGCCCGTTATCTGCAACCTTCGGTAATGGCAGCGACCAGACAATTACTGTCCCGCTGTCATCTTTTTTGCGTAATCCCCGAGCAGCAGCAATGTTGCGGGCTGGCGGCCTGGAGTGCGGGCAAAAGAGAAGAGGCAAGGCAACTGGCCATGAAAAATATTGAGGCCTTTGCCGGATCATCAAAACCGATTCTCACCTCCTGTGCCTCCTGCTCTTCGCATCTTTATTCCTATCCGACCTTGTTTGAGCAGGATGATCCCTGGCATGAGCGTGCTGTCGCCTTTGCGGAAAGAGTACAGGAGTTTACACAGTTCTTTAACGCCAGGTTGGCTGAGTCAACAGAGGACAAAAGACAAAAGAAAGTTTATTATCATGATCCCTGTCATCTGAAGTTTACCCCGCAGGGGAAAAAAAATCCCCGCGAACTGCTCAGGCGGCAGGGGATACAGGTTGTTGAGTCCGAACAGGGAGGAGGATGCTGTGGTCAGGGCGGGCTTTTTCACCTTGCCTATCCCGAGACATCGGCGAAAATTTTTCTCAAAAACGCAAAGACCGCCCTTGCGAAGCATCCGGAGTGCGTAACAACGACTTGTTCCGGGTGCCTTATGCAGTATCAGGAAGGATTTGCCCGGCTTGGTGAAGAAACACACGTCGTTCATCTTGCCCTGTTGCTTGCGGGTTTTCGAGATACTGAATGAATTGTTATAAATATTACCAGAATAAATATGAGGAAAAAATGAAAAAGAGATTGGTGTATCGAGCTGGCGTTGTCTTGTTGTTTGCCCTTTGCCCAGTTCTGTTGGGCGGCTGTCTGCACCCGTATTATGCGGCGATGGAAAAGGTGGGGATTCATAAACGTGATATCATGGTTGACCGGGTGGAAGCGGCCCGGGATGCACAACAGGAGGCTCAGGAACAGTTTAAGTCAGCGCTTGAGCAGTTTGATTCTGTCGTCAAGCTCGAAGAAACAAACCTGAAAAAGGCGTATGAAGATCTCAACAGTGAATACGAGGCCAGTGAAGCTGTCGCTGACAAGGTATCTTCTAGGATCAGGAAGGTTGAATCGGTTGCTGATGCGCTTTTTGATGAGTGGGAGGACGAGATCACCCTGTATCATAATAAAGACCTGCAGCGGGCCAGTAAAACGCAGCTTCGCAAGACCCGGGCCCGATACGCAAAAATGTTGCACAGTATGCATCAGGCTGAAGCCAGCATGGCTCCTGTCCTCAGTATATTTTTAGATAATGTTTTGTTTTTAAAACATAACCTGAATGCCCAGGCCATAGGTTCTCTGCAGGGGGAATTTGCCAGTCTTAAAGGTGAAATAGAGTCATTAATCTCTAAAATGAATATTGCCATAGAATCGTCAAATACATTTATTGCAGATATTCGCAAATGATTCCCTGGTCCCAACAGGACCGGAAGACCGATATTTTTTTTGAAGAGTGGCAGGAGGATGGGGAAAAACGCTTTTTGTCCATTTTATAGAGTATTTGCCTGAAAAAGAGGGGACATCCCTTGACTTTCCGGCCCGGTCGGGTGTTACATATTTATTAAGAGCAACCCGTTAACACCAGAAACAAAACAGTTTTTGTCATGGTCTCAGATTCTGAAGAGCGGACCGATCTGGTGCGGGATGCCTGTACAATGGTGATATCCGGTGGCGAAGTGAATAAAATTCTCCATGGGATATTTGGGTGTAATCAGGCTGGAAATTTTACAAATACTCTGTGTCAAATTAAAGGCCTGGTAAATATTTACGAGAGTGGCGAAATGTTCAGTATTTATTGTGAGGAATGCGGCGGGAGAAACAGTGTGCCAATTGAGCAGATGAAGGAAAACACTGCGTATCCTGTGACCTGCAGCATTTGCGATCATTTGATGGGGCATGAATCTCTTTATTCCCGGGACGGCGGGTTCACTGAAAATGTTGTTGATTCATCTCAGTATCATCTTCTGTTTATTGATGATGATAAAGCCTACATTACACTGGCTCAATCAATTCTGGGGAAAGACTATAACGTGTCCGTGGCATCATCTGCCGGGGAAGGACTGCGGTTGGCAGAAGAGTTGCAGCCCGATATTATTCTTTTGGACGTTCAGATGCCGGACGCTGATGGATATACGATATGTAAGGAGTTAAAGAAAAATCCCGCAACACGGCATATCGCGATTTTCTTTGTGACCGCAGCCTCAGACGGAGAAGATGTGCATCGGGGCTTTCAGGTTGGTGCTGTGGATTATGTCTGCAAACCGTTGCAACTTGACCAGTTAAATGCAAGAATCGCACTGCAGTTGAGGGCTAAACAACTGGTGAAGTGCAGTAAATCCGCAGTGACCTGAAT
>JALXCX010000072.1 GCA_026990725.1 Desulfobulbaceae bacterium | reverse complement strand
GAGCTGCGTTATCGACCGGCGCCCGGCAAAGCATATCAGATGGTCAAGCATCCGAAATATTCTTTTAAGCGAACCAACGGAGTGACCAGTTTGCGCCTTGAGCTGAAACAGCCCGGCGAATATCAACTCAGGTTTCGGGCCAATCATAAGGCCCCGTGGACCGGGTGGAGCGCCCTGACCGTGATGGACAATCCGGCGAGGACTGCTGCCCTGGCCCGCCAAATACGCATGGCTCCGGCCACCGGTTCCCGGATGATCAACCCCCAGCCCGAACCACCGGGCAAGCTGCGGCATGAACCGTTGAAGATCCAGAAAACAGCGGTTCCAAAGATGGTCCAGCCTGTCAAGAGGGCAGTGTTACCTGCCACTGTCAACGTGCACAAGATGCAGGTTGCGCCTCCGAAAATTGAGCAGCCACGCAATGGGCAAAAATTTCTCCTTGTCCATAAGGTCACCCAGGTAAAGGCGCAAATAAACTATGCAGGTTCGGAAAAGATACAGATAGAGGTACAGCGTGAGGTTAATCATCATTTTACCTCTGTCCGTCCCCGAATGCGTATGGAAAAGAGACGTGCCCTGACAACTGCAGAGATATCCCTGCAGCAGATCGGTCATTACCGGCTGCGGGTCCGGGCGGGCAGCCACGGCCGCTGGAGCGGCTGGACAGCCTTCAGCGTGGACACTTTGATGAAAGACATGCCCAAATTAAAGACTAAAATTCCGGCCATGAAACATAAAATGCCAAACCGGAAACCGGCTCTTACGTTGAAGCCGAAGTTGAAAGCCATTCGTTGACCGGCAATCGGCACAGTGAAGCAAACAAGAAATTGCTTGCGATTTGCAGGCTGGCAGCCGGGCGGTAAGCAATGAGTATCTCTGGCAGAGAAACAGGAGAAACGGGTTATACCCCGGTAAAGACAAGGCAGCAGTTGGTGCCGCCAAATCCAAACGAATTGGAGAGAAAACAGTGATGGTCATGGCGGCGGCTGCTGTCTGCGACCACGTCAAGGTCGGCAAAGTCCGGATCAGGAATATGATTGACCGTGGGCAGAACAAGGCCCCGGCGCATGGCTTCAATGCCAAGGGCGGCTTCGATAGCAGCTGATGCGCCCAGGCTGTGCCCGACCTGTGATTTATTGGCTGAAACCGGAATATCTGGCAGTCTGCTGCCAAAAACTGTGCGTAAACAGGCGACTTCCGTGGCATCGCCGGTCGGGGTTGAGGTGCCGTGGGCATTGACTGCCCCGATGTCGGCAGGGGTCAGTTCGGCATCGTCAATGGCCTGGCGCATGGCAGCAACAACCGTGTCTTTGTTGGGGCGGGTGAAGTGGCTGGCATCTGAGGTCCAGCCAATGCCTTTGACTTCGGCCAGCGGCGTAAGGTTACGCCGGCGCAGCATATCTTCTGCGCCAAGCACCAGGACCCCTGCACCTTCAGCCAGGACAAAGCCTTTGCGGTCAAGGCTGAACGGGCGGGAGGCCTGGGTGGGGTCTGCATGGGCCCGGTCTTTGGGGCCGACTTTGATGGTGGCCAGCATATTGGCAAAGCCCTGGATGATTTCCGGCACCAGGCAGGTCTCTACGCCTCCGACCAGGGCAAAGTCGCAGTCGCCGTCCCGTATCATTCTGGCACCGAGGGCAATGGCATGATTGCCTGAGGCACAGGCCCCCTGGGGCGAGAAGATGGGGCCGGTGAAACCAAGCCGCATTCCGGCCTTGCCTGCGGGCAGGTTGGCGCAGAGATTGGGCAGCAGATAGGGACTGACCTTGAATGGCCCTCTGTTGACGTAATTATCCATGGCCACCCGAAAGGCATCTACCCCGTTTAAGGCTGAACCTATCAGACAGGCCGTGCGGGGGGCGCTTTCTTCGTCCATGGAAAGACCGGCATGATCAAGTGCCTGGGCGCACATCTCCATGGTCAGGAAGACAAAGGCCGCATCCCAGATGGAGGCTTCCTTGCGGTTTACATAGTCAAAATCAGCCGGATTCCAGTCCGGAATTTCACCCACCACATTGCTGCGTGAGGTTGTTTCACAGCGGCTCACCCGGCAAAAACCAGCCTGCCCGGCCTCTGCCGCCTGAAAGGTTTTGGCAAAGGTGTTGCCAAGGGCCGTGGCCGCGGCATAGCCGGCCACAAAAACTTTTCTGTTTTCAGGAGCACGCATCAGGCAAGCCTTTGAAATACGGCGCAGGCATTACAACCGCCAAAGCCGAAACTGTTTTTCAAAACAAACTCCTGGTCAAGCCTTCTGCTCTTTTGGGGCACGCAGTCAAGAGTGATTTCCGGGTCAGGTGTATGGTTGATCGTGGGAGGCAGTTGGGAATCAAGCATCCCCTTGAGGGCATAGATGGATTCAATGGCGCTGGAAGCCCCCATACAATGGCCCATGAGTGATTTATTGGCACTTACCGGCGGG
>JALXCX010000071.1 GCA_026990725.1 Desulfobulbaceae bacterium | reverse complement strand
TATTACCACTCTTGCCGGGATTCCCGTGAGGGCTGGTTATAGCACGGACGGCAGGGGAATGTTGCTTACTCACGGTGTGAAAAAACATCCGAAAATTGGTCTGAAACACCAGGTGCATTATTATCAGGAAATGGTCCAGGCTCTAGGCTTGCGATTGGGGCCTGATTCTTTAGAACTTTTTTTGGATGAGCAGGCTGTTCTTGATGCGCAACAGCGTTTGGACGCTGCCGGGCATAGTGTAAATAAACCAATTATCGGCCTTAATCCGGGCGCAGCGTATGGACCGGCCAAACGATGGCCTGCTGCTAAATATGGGCAACTGGCCAAATATCTTGCCGGGCAGACAGAGGGTACGATTCTTGTTTTTGGTACCGATGCAGATAATGAGGCGGCAGCCGAGATTACATCTGTAGCCGGTGATTGCGTCTGTGATCTTACCGGGAAAACCAGTCTGGCCGAAGCTCTGGCCCTGATTGACCGGTGTGATGTTTTTGTTACAAATGATTCCGGCCTGATGCATGTCGCAGCGGCACTTACCACACCTCTGGTGGCTATTTTTGGTTCCACTGACCATGTTGCAACCGGCCCGTACAGCGAGAAGGCAACAATAATCCGCAAGCCGTTGGACTGCAGTCCGTGCATGAAAACACATTGTCCTAAAAAACATTTTCATTGTATGGAAAATATAACTATGGAAGAAGTGGCAGCAGCTTCACTGAACGTATTACAAAACCAATGAAAAAAAAACCGGCAGTCTTTCTAGATCGTGACGGCACCATTAATGAACAGATGGGCTATATTAATCATATCAGCAGGTTTGTTTTATTGCCCGGTGTTGGCAGGGCTATTAGCAGATTGAATAAAAAGAATATCCCGGTGGTTGTTGTCACCAACCAGTCTGGTCTTGCTCGTGGATATTTTCCGGTATCGCTCCTTGATGAAGTACATGAAAAAATGACAAAAGCTCTTGCTCAAGAGGGTGCCCATATTGATGGTTTATATATATGTCCCCATCATCCTGAGGCAAAACAGAAACAATACAGGAAAAACTGCCATTGCAGAAAACCTGAGACCGGCTTACTGAAACAGGCAGCAGAAGAGTTGCAGATTGATCTCAGTACTTCGTTTATGGTCGGTGATAGATGGTCTGATTTGAAATGCGGTGTTGCGGCTGGCTGTACCTCAATTCTTGTCCTTACTGGATATGGCCGGGGAGATTATCAGTACATAGGACCGGAGCAAAAAATCCAACCGGCATATATTGCAGAGGATCTTAATTTTGCTATTGATTGGATTTTACAAAAATTGAATTTTAATTTCTGTTAGGTAACCCCCCGGCTTTGCCGGGGGACCTCAACAGTTTGACAGTTCCGGCAAAATAAGGAAGCCTCCAGTCTCGTGGACCGCTGAAAGTCACGAGAAGGAGGCCTCATGAACAACATCCAAAGTTTAAGTCACTCCCGATGGGATTGCAAGTATCACGTAGTATGGATACCAAAATGTCGAAGAAAGTCCCTGTATGGACATCTTCGCCAACACCTCGGAGAAGTTTTTCATGATCTTGTTCGTCAAAAAGAGAGCCGGATTTTAGAAGGCCACATGCAACCTGACCATGTGCACATGTTGATTTCCCTTCCCCCGAAATATGCTGTCTCGCAAGTGATTGGTTATATAAAGGGAAAGAGTGCGATCCATATATCACGTATTTACCTCGGTCAGCGGAAGAACTATGGTGGAATGAGTTTTTGGGCTCGTGGTTATTTTGTGTCCACAGTTGGGGTAGACGAGGACGTGGTCCGTGCATATATCCGTGGTCAGGAAAAAGAAGATAAGCGTGTCGAGCAACTGACATTATTTAAATAGGCGACCAGCGAATGGTGGTCAGTTGTTTTTTTTAACATACCGCTTTGAGCGGTCCACAATTTTAAGTCACCGGTTTTACCGGTGGTGACTGACTTGATTTCGCAGATATAATCAATAAAAAGAGGTTCGAAGGTCTTTATAAAATATTTGCAATTCCATCTTATGTAGTCAGCCCTGAAAAACAACTTACTTGCTTGAAATAACTAAGTATTAATATATTTTTATTGTAGTTTTTTTGCAGGATTCAGGTAAAATAGACTCAAAACCTTGCAATCTATTTCATCGTTTTGAGGCGATAAATGAGAGGAAAGAGCCCTAACCAGCAACAGTTGAGTTTTTACCGGCAAAATCTGGCCGATCAGTTAAATCCAAAGCACCCTTTGTACCGTCTGGCCAACGTGATTCCCTGGGATGTTTTAGAAAAAGAATTTACCAAGCATTATTCACACACCGGACGGAAAGCACACCCCGTACGTTTGATGGTTGGCCTGTTGATTATCAAGCAGCTTCGCAATCTCTCCGATGAATCAGTTGTGGAACGCTGGGTAGAAAATGGCTA
>JALXCX010000070.1 GCA_026990725.1 Desulfobulbaceae bacterium | reverse complement strand
TCCCGCAGGCCAGTCGGGTGACTTTAATCTTCATTCCGCTCAACTGATCCATCAGAAAAGAGGCTGTGGCCTCACCCGGTACAGTTGAACTTGTTGCCAGTAAAATTTCCTCCACCCCGCCCTTCCTGATTCGAGCAAATAATTCACGTACTTTAAGCTCCTGAGGACCAATACCGTCCATTGGTGATAACACTCCGTGCAGGATGTGATAGACCCCGCGAAATGCTGCAGTTTTTTCGATAGCCATTAAATCACCGGGTTCCTCAACCACGCAAACCAGACGCGTATCCCGACGGGCATCTCCGCAGATCTGGCAGGGATCTGACTCGGAAAAAGCAAAACAACTGCTGCATAACTGTATGGAGCCATGCAACTCTTCCAGGGCGTCGGATAAAGAAAGTGCCTCGGAAGCCGGTCTGCGCAGAATATACAGGGCCAGACGGGTGGCCGTCTTCTTGCCAATTCCCGGAAGACGGGTCAGTTCATTAATGAGCCGCTCAAGGGCTGGTGGAACAATCTGCATGACGCTTATGACATACCCGGAATGTTCAAGCCGCCTGTCAGCTTGGCCATTTCTCCCTTGCCCAGCTCGCCGGCCTTTCTTGACCCGTCATTGACAGCAGCAATGATAAGATCCTGCAGCATCTGTACGTCGCCGGGGTTTACAATTTCCTTTTCTATGGCCAGGCCGACCAGCTCCCCCCGTCCATTGACCGTGGCAGTGACCATGCCCCCGCCGGAAGTACCAGTGACCATTTTTGTGGCAAGTTCTTCCTGAATTGTGGCCATTTTCTCCTGAACCTGCTTTGCCTGCTTCATCATGTCTGCAATATTCATGTATCGACCTCTACTCTGAAAAACATTGCGGCTACAGAGTATTAATTTTTATTTTTCTGTTCTGATGCAAGAGGTTTACGAAATCTGGGCCCAACCCGGATATCTCCCACCTGGCCATTAAAAACACTACAGGCGCTGAGAACAAGCGGATCCTGCGCCAGTGCCTGCCGTTCTTTCTGCAAGGCAGCCCCACTGCCGGGATCTGTTTCGCAACCTGATGCGTTTGGAACCTTAAACTTCACCTTCAAACTTTCCTGAAAAAAATCCATGGCAAATTCAGTCAAAGGAATAAGCTTTTCCCTGTTTGTAAAAATTTGACATTCCATGGAATCATTAAACGAGATGATCAACTGCCCATCCTCAATATGGGCCGAAGAAGCCAGCGCAAGTGTGGCAGCCATCCACTTGACCCTGTCCCGTACATATTCGATAAAATCCTGCCAATCTTTACGGATATCCTTTTTTGCAACAACAGGTGCACTTTCCGGTTCCACGGGTTGTTTTTCGACCGTGGAACCGTCCTGGCTTTTCTGGATAGGCTCATCTGGCAAGGGTGAGGTTTCAGGTTCCGAGAGGAAAGCCTCCGGGGGCTCAGGAGGTTCAGACTTTATTTTTTCAGTTTTTTTTTCTTCTATCTTCTCAGTTTGCTGTCTTAAGGGTAAGGGGCGCTCTACGCCTTCTTTTAGCAAAGGTTCCACTTTATCAGGTACTTGAACAGCCTGATCAGCGGCCCGTGGTAACTCAACGCCGTCCAGAATGTCATCGAGTCGAGAGAGCAGGGTTGTCACCGGCACAACGTCTCCAGCCTGAACAGCTTTTATGAAAACCATCTCAACTGCAAACCGGGGATTAGCAGAAAAAACTGCTTTCTCCAGCCCTTCAAGCAGTACATTAAACAACAGACTTAGATGTTCAAAAGAATGAGAAGATGCCGTTTTTTGCAAGGCCAACAGCTCGTCAGATGGCAAATCCAGCAATGCGTCGGCCTGCTTACTGACCTTGCAGACAACAAGTCCCCGGAACCAGACAAGCAACTCATTTATAAACCTCTTAATGTCCATGCCATAGCTGTATACTTCATCAAGACGAGCTAGAGCATTTTTCAGATCGTGGCCAAGAAGGGCGTCAGCGAGTTCTGCAATCACCCCATGACTGACCAGGCCAAGCACTTCTGCGACATCTTCTCCGGTAACAGTATCGCCACAATAGGAAAAGGCCTGATCAAGCAGACTTAATCCATCACGCACAGAGCCGCCTGCTTCACGAACAACAAGATTTAAAGCAGTCTCGTCAATTGTTACACCTTCATTTTTTGCAAGCGCTGAAAAATGAGCAAACAATTCCCTACGCGGAACCCGTTTCAGTTCATAGCGTTGGCACCTGGACAGAATCGTCACCGGGACCTTGTGCAGTTCAGTGGTGGCAAACATAAAATATACATGCTCAGGAGGCTCTTCCAGGGTCTTGAGCAAGGCATTAAATGCCTCAGTCGTCAGCATATGCACTTCATCGATGATGATAATTTTATAGCGTGAACTGGTGGGCATGAACCGAATGTTTTCCTTCAGCTCACGTATTTCCTGAATACC
>JALXCX010000069.1 GCA_026990725.1 Desulfobulbaceae bacterium | reverse complement strand
ACCACCTGGACGGTATTTTCAAAAGGAAGATTTTCCGGCATCTCTGCCCGGTCCTGCTGCCCACCATGGTGTTTGAGCATCCGCAATGATTGCGTAATATAGACAATCGAAATGGCAAGCAGTATCCAGGAAAGAATATGACCTGCTGAAAAAGGGGCAACAAACCAGTAAGGCTGATTCAGCAGAACCAGGCCCAGGATAGCTTCAAAAACAAAAAAACGATAAAATCCATGAACGCCGGGATTTTTCAATGCCCTCCAGGAAACCCGAAGCAGAAAAAGAGAACCGGCAATAAAAAGAAAGAGGTGCGTCATTCCCGGCCCCCTCATAACTGTATCCTTTTTTTGAATTCCCCCGGCCCCAGCATGAGTTTCACTGTACTGAACGACCCCATGATAGTTCCGATTATCCCCGGAGCCATCACATTCTGGCCGGCAAGGTAGAGGCCTTTCACGGCTGTGCGGTTGAGCAGGGCCGTTCCGAGAATCTGGCTGGATGAACGCAGAACGCCGTAAGCGCTGCCCCCGGGGCTGTTTACCCAGTCACGTAATGTAAGGGGTGTGTAGGCGTCCAGCAGTTCCGCATTGCCCAGAGGGCCTAAAACGGCACCGGCCTCCTTGAGCAGAGATTGGGCCAGCTCTTCTTTTACGCTCTGGTAGTCTCTGCCCCGCCTGCCGGTTATGGTGTTTTTCCAGGGAGCCCATAACTCGTCCTGCCCCGAGGTGAGAATTGAGAGCACATTTTTTTCAGGATTTCGACTGCTGCGAACCTGAAAATACCGAAGATCGATCACGTTGCCGGACTCCTCTGTATCTACCTTGAAGATATTGTAGGGGATTGCAGGATGAACATTACTGGCAACAGCAACATGGGCAGAAAAAATGCCATGGGTGTTGGCAAGGCCCCTGATCCGGTTTCTGTATGAGGGTTTGACCGCTTTTTCGGGCAACATTTTTAACAGAACCTGTGGGTGTATGGCCCCGATAACAGTTGTTGCCGCCAGCGTTTCACCGGATTGAAGCCGCAAACCGGTGACCTTTCGTGAGTCAACGCAAATTTTTTCAACACTGGCGTTGGTGATAATAGTCCCGCCAAGGGCCTTCAAACGGCGGATAAAGGCATTGGCCATGTCAGCCCCGCAGCCTTTCAGCCGATATGACGAGGCAACATACGAGGCCAGGGCCATATTATGATAATAACCCGGGCAGTCATCAAGTGGCACCCCAACCCAGTTCGCGGCAATGGCCAGCACACGTCGCAGGCCTGGAGGACAGCCAAGATCATCGAGGATTTTGCCAAAGGGCTCTGCCTGATCAAGCAAAGAGAAATCATTGTCTGCAGCATACAGCAGATCAAGGCCGTGCAACTGATCCGAGGCCCGGCCAATAGCCTGCATAATGGTGCTGATGGCAGCCTTATCTTCAGGAAAAGTGCTGTAAAGGCTCTCAGAAAAGGCCCCAAGGCCTGAAGGCAGATCAAAGGATGTTCGCTGCCCGCCTGCAGAATCAAAGAGGTACCGGTCAATGACTCCATTTTCTCCCATCCGGTCAACAGCAATTGCATCGCTTACGCCCAGGTAATCAAAGAATTTTCTTAATACCTGATCTTTATCCAGAGACCCCAGGTAATGCACTCCCACCTCGCAGGCAAGCCCTTTGCGGTCATAGCTGCGCATAAGCCCGCCGGGCCGAGTGTTTTTTTCCAGTACGGTTACTTCAACACCCAGCTGGGCAAGGATAATGGCTGTACTCAACCCGCCAATACCGGAACCGATGATACTTACTTTTTCAGGTAGTAATTGCACCATTTTTTATCGACCAGGCTCAAGGATAAGCGGTTTGGCTACGACCAGTCTGGAAAAACTGGAAAAGTATCTTTGCAACTTCTTTAATCTTGCTTCATGGTAAGGAGATGAAGGAATTTTGTCAATGCAGGTGTTTTTTATGTATTCCTGTTGTTTTTTATTGCACAAGAAGAACGTCTTACTTCAAATGTTCACCGGGTTGCGGATACAATCCACCTGAAAATTGAAAAGCGGCCGGCAACCAGAACAGGATCCTTCCGGCCCAAGGGCCGGAAGGATGAAATAGTAAGCAGCTGGAGCTTATACCTCTTCGAATTCTTCCTTGTCGGCGCCACAGACCGGACAGATCCAGTCCTCAGGCACATTTTTCCAAGCAGTTCCCGGCTTAACGCCGTTTGCTGGGTCGCCGGCCTCCGGGTCATATACGTAACCACAGACAAGACATCTTTGTTTTTTCATATTGCTTTCCTCAGTTTTTTGTTTTGGATTTATTCGCTGCCGCCGAATCCCTGTTTTTTGTACATACACGGCCCAGCCGACTATAGTGGACCCAGAAAATGAGACAGTGTGTTAAGGTAGAATCCACACTGTTCAATACAAGGGTATCCATGAAAAGAAAACGTTACAGCAATGCAC
>JALXCX010000068.1 GCA_026990725.1 Desulfobulbaceae bacterium | reverse complement strand
ATATCTCCGGTTGCCCGGTTCGGTAACGAGTAAGGCATCAATCTTCCGACGCCGAAGTGAAGCCCGCAGCCTGCGTAAACGCTCAAGAATCATAGCACCCCGCCAAAAAAGAAAAAGGTTCTACCCTATCAATTTACCTACGTGAGAAATCATACAATAAATGAAGAAAAATGGTAACTGTTCAGCTGCACGCCATAGTGCGGCGATCAGGCCGCTTCACATAGACGGGCTATAGTTCGTTGGCCTGCTTTACCGCAGGTAAGCTGCGACTCCGCTATGGCGCACATCTGAACAGTTACAGACCACAGGTTATACCTGCATTGTGCTGAAACCTGAATAGTTACGAATAATGAAATTTCTCAAAAAAGAACAGGATAAAAGGACCAGACGGCGATGTTCTTTACGCAAACACGCACCCGGATTGACAACTGTTGTCAAGGTGCGTGAAAATGACAGAACGCTACCTGCTCCGGATTAAAAAAGCATCTTCAATCCCGCATACACACCGAGCCCCACACCTATGGAGCTGTACATGAGCAGTCAGGGAATGCAGTCACTGCCATAACGCTTCAGAATAAATAAGAATGCAAGTATTCCGCAAATTATGGCAATGGCGATAAAAACCAGATCCTGCATCAAACCCTCTCCCGGGTAAAATCAGCCCCTTATTTTTGCATCTTTCTGCTTGCGTAAACGAATAATTTTTGGCGTTATTTCCACCAGCTCATCATCGTCAATATAGGAGATACAATCCTCCAGGCTCATTGCCAGCGGAGGTGTTAGAATAACAGCTTCATCCGAGCCTGAGGCCCGCATATTAGTGAGTTTTTTCCCCTTTGCCGGATTGACCACAAGATCTGCCGGGCGACAATTTTCTCCGATGATCTGCCCTTTATACAAATCCTCTCCGGGCCCGATGAACAAAGTGCCACGATCCTGGAGATTAAAAAGAGCATAGGCCACACTGGTACAATTCTCCTTGACGATCATGGCCCCGTTCTGGCGTCCCTGCAAATCTCCCGCATGCGGTCCCCATTCAGAAAAAACATAGTTCATAACCCCCATCCCCCGGGTGTCTGTCATAAACTCTGCCCGATACCCAAGAAGGCCGCGGGTGGGAACTTTGAAGACCATGCGCGACATCGCATTTGTCACCTGCATATCCATGAGCACGCCTTTAAGCTTACCCAGTTTTTCAATAACCACGCCCTGATACTGTTCATCTACATCAACGGTCAGTTCCTCGTACGGTTCAATGGTTTTTCCGTCCTGTTCCCGCATGATAACGTGGGGCCGGGTCACCTGAAATTCATACCCTTCCCGGCGCATTTTTTCTATAAGAATGGAAAGATGCAGCTCGCCACGGCCAGACACCTGAAAACCAACACTTTCGGTGAGCGGTTCAACCAGCAGAGCGACATCAGCAAGAGTTTCACGGTTCAGCCGTTCCTCCAGATGCCTTGAGGTAACAAACTTACCGTCAAGACCGGCAAACGGTGAATCGTTGGGAATAAAATGCATGGAAATTGTCGGCGGATCAATCTCGATAAGCGGAAGTGGCCTGGGATCTGCCAGATCTGTAAAGGTAACACCGACAGTCACATCCTCCATACCGGCCACAGCAATAATATCACCGACAGAAGCGGATTCCAGCGGCACCTGCTGATCTCCGTCAAAGCCAAATATTTTATTGATCCGTACCGGTTTGACAGAACCGTCACGGCGGGCAACGGCTACATTCTCATTAATACTTAGGGTCCCGTTCACCACCCGGCCTATGCCAAGGCGCCCCAGGTAGGGGGAATAATCTATGGTATTTACCTGCAACTGCAGAGGGGCCGCAGGATCACCGGCAGGCGGCGGAACATGATTGACAATCATCTCCGATATCAACTCCATGCCTTCCCCGGCAACCCTTGGGTCATCGGGATCTGCAATCATATACCCTTCTTTGGCAGAACCATAAATAACCGGAAAATCAAGCGTTTCATCAGGAGCCTCAAGCCTGCCGAGCAGATCAAACACTTCATCCACAACCCATTCGCAACGAGCTGCTTCTTTATCAATTTTGTTCACCACAACCAGAATCGGCAGCTTGGCTGCCAGGGCCTTCTTGACCACGAAAAAGGTCTGTGGCATTGGCCCTTCCTGGGCATCAACCAGCAACACGGCGCCGTCGGCCATACGCAAAACACGCTCCACCTGACCACCAAAATCAGCATGGCCCGGTGTGTCGATAATATTAATTTTGTAATCCTTGTACTGGTAGGAGCCATTTTTTGAAGCAATGGTAATGCCCCGCTCCCGTTCCAGATCCATGGAGTCCATAAGGCGTTCCGCCACCTGCTGATTGTCCCGAAACATCCCGCTCTGGTGAAATAACTGGTCTACCAAAGTTGTTTTACCGTGATCGACATGGGCAATGATTGCCACATTCCTGATCTTATCCT
>JALXCX010000067.1 GCA_026990725.1 Desulfobulbaceae bacterium | reverse complement strand
GGCCGGTAATGGAGGGCAACAAACAATCTACTTTTTCCATTATTTCCGGTGCAAGTCCCCAGGCTGTCCCAAACAAAACCAAAACAGAAACGCCCTGTTCCAGCTTCTTCTTAAGTGTCCCATAGGTCATGCTGTTAGCATGACTACCGGCACTTGTCGCTACGACCAGAGGCCGTTCTCCGTTTTTTTGGGTACTGGCCTCGACAACCTCATCAAAATCAGAACAAATTCTGATAAGTGAGAGTGCATTTGCCCTATCGGCATTGACCGTGCCACCATACCCCGTCGTCCAATGGGCAACAATTTGTGCGGCCAGTTCCTGTTGCTGAATATCAGGTGTAACAACCCAATACGTTCCTACGCCATACGTTCTGCTTGCCCGGGCAATATCATGCAGATCCAGATTTGTTACTGCCGACCCTATCAGTTCATTCTTCCTGTTGATTACAGGATAATGAATTAACGCAACATCAAGGTTGAACTCAGTGAACATTCTTTTTAATCGCCTCTTGCACCTGCTGAAAAAGACCGACTTTTTTCAGCAGTCTGAGCTCTGCGACAGAAAACTCCACTGAATGTAATAACGCAGGACGTCTTTGCAATGTCTCTCGAACCGACTCCAGAAAGCGATACTCATACACTTTACCGTGATCCCCCCCCAGAAGCACTTCCGGAACAGCCAGCCCTTCAAACACACGTGGTCGGGTATATTGGCCATGCTTGAGAAGCCCTCTGCTGAAAGTATCGTTGGCAGCAGAATCAGCACATCCCAGTACACCCGGCAGCATTCTGGTTACGGAATCAACAATAACCATTGCTGCCAATTCTCCTCCTGTAAGGATATAATCACCAATGGAAAGCTCTTCATCAACATATTTCCGGCAAAAACGTTCATCAACTCCTTCGTAGCGCCCACAGACAAGGACAAGTTTTTCATGACCGGCCAATCGGCGCACAATCTTCTGGTTCAGTTGCTCACCTCGAGGTGATAGCAGGACAACTCGGCCTTGTTCTCCCTCCTGAACATCCTGTAAGCATGAAGCAAGAGGTTCGGGCTTCATGACCATTCCTTCACCACCGCCAAAAGGCCTGTCATCTGTCATATTATGTTTATCGACAGTCCAGTCCCGAATATTATGCAGATTAACGGCTATCTGGTCTGCCTGCAACGCCCTCCTGAGAATACCTTCCTGCAAAACAGAGGTGAACAACTCAGGAAAAATTGTCAAAACATCAAAACGCATACCGCTTACAAATTAATATCCAGCAAGCCCGACGGCAGGGATACCCGTACAGAATCTTTATCGATAGAAATGAGAAATTCAGGGACCAGCGGAATCATGTACTCCTGTTTTCCGTCAATTACCCTGGCCAGATCCTGTCCTTTACTATTTATAATGTTTGCAATAACCCCAACCACGCGTCCATCTGTTGTGACCATTTGTTTATTTTCAAGATCCCGCAAATAAAACTCATGTTCACCCGGCTCAGGTAAGTCTTCAGAATTTACATAAACGAGCCAATTAACCAAGGCTTCGGAACCATTTCTGTCCGTGCATCCTGCAAGACGGACCAACACACAATTTTTTTGTACTCTTGCCCCCTCAACCGTAAAGGAAACAGGTTCTGCATGCTCGTCTTCTGCAAGCAGTACCTTAGTGTACTGTAAAAAATATTCAGGCTCGCCCGAATATGGATAGACCTTGAGTTCTCCGCGAATACCATGGGGTTTGGTTACCTTGCCAAGCAAAACAAGGTCTCGTGGTCGTTCCATAACTACTCTAAAATTTCAAGACGTGATCGTTTATCCCCTTTTGCTGCCACGGCGGCAAGAACTGCTCGCATGGCTCTTGCTGTACGCCCCTGTTTTCCGATAACCTTGCCCAGATCTTCTTTGGCAACACGTAATTCGACCGTCACCGTGTCATCTTCTTCACGTTCAACAGTATCAACGGCGTCAGGATCATCAACCAGCCTGCTGGCAATAAAGGCTATAAGATCTTTCATTTATACCGTTTCTACCAAAGCTTCCTTATGCTGTTTAATAAGGGATTTGACAGTTCCCGACGGCAGGGCTCCCTTGGCCATCCAACCTTCAAGCTTGTCAGTATCAATGTTGATTACCGGCGGCTCCTGCAGTGGATCATAGGTGCCAAGAATATCGAGAAACTTGCCATCTCTGGGTGCATGTGAATCAGCTACGATTATGCGGTAAAACGGTTGTTTTTTGCGACCCTTTCTTGTTAAACGAATTTTTACAGCCATTGTTCTGGTATCCTCCTGTGGATATCGAATACGCCCTGTTATAGAGCATTTAATACTTTTTTTAATGCAAATCCAATTTGACTTATCGGCGTAACCCTTTCGGCAATTTCCGACGTTTGCCACCCTTTATGACAGATTTACCCCGAAATTTTTTCATCATCTTAAGCATCATGGTGTAACTCTTCAG
>JALXCX010000066.1 GCA_026990725.1 Desulfobulbaceae bacterium | reverse complement strand
CGTTATCCAGAAACTCGGCATATCGTTTGCCGTACAAGGCTTTGGCTTTATCAGCAAGACCGGCAGAGGCAATACCACGTTTCCATTTCCGACCATCAACGACAAGAACTGTATTGTCAGCATCCTGGCCAATTATCCAGTTGCCGACTGCTGCTGAAAAAGTTTTGGGCTGTGCGCCAATAGTTTCTCCAGAAAATGTAAAAACTATTTTTCCGTCTTTAGCACTCGGACTTACTGACGGCGCCGATAATTCTCCAGCCTGTGCAGTTGCAAGAATGTTAATATTTTTTGTTTGCGTTACAGGGAGATATTCGAGTCTGGCAGGGGAGGGGGCCGGTGAAAAAAAATGTTGATATATGCCAGCACCCAGTAAAGTGAGCGTAATAGCAGAACCAATGAGTAACTTTTTATTTCGCAACATAGGATCTCCTTATTTACAATGTTCTTAAAACATTTTTGTTCGAACAAAAACAGCTGAGCCCAGAAAAAAAAGAGGAAGGAAACAATAAAACAGGATTTTTCCAGAGCCAATTTCAGTGACTAGAGGGTATCCGTGAGGTTCCTGGTTTTTCTGTTGCACGTATTTTATCCCTGCCAGGTCAAAAATAAGGGGTAAAATCTCTTCCTGGCTGTTTGAATAACTTTTATCTTTTCTGTTCTCATAACCGTACAGGATGAGACCATAATCTTCATTCTTTTCTTTACTGAACAAACCTGATTCCCCTATATTATTATAGAGAACACGTAAATCGGGGACGATTCGCTGTAGCTTGCCGAGTACGTCCTGCTGCAGATCAAGAAGACGGCTGTCCTGCGGGTCAAGATTAATGGTGATTGTTAATGGATGTTGTAGCTGGCGTAATGCTTTTACATACCCTTTGGCAAATGAATGATTTTTATTTTCTGTTAAATCAACGTATTTTGGGGCTTGTTGTGCTCCAAGATTAATTAAAACAAAACCTGCAACACAGGCCAGTGAAAGAATGATTTTTTGCCGCACAGCTCTCCCCGGTGGAAGCCAGACAACAGTGAGGAAAAAGAAGAAAAATGTGACAGAGAGAAAGGAAATCAGATACGTTGAAGTGAACAGACCGTTTTCAAACTGGCGCAGCATGGCAGTAAAAGAAAAATTTCCAAGAAACGCTATTAAGCCCGTCTTTCCGCTGGCAGCAAAGTCCAACACCCAGGAACCAAGGGTGACAGCCAGGCAAAACATGGCTGCAGTGGGCAAAGAGTCACTGACAGTGGCTGCAAACATGGCCAGAGTGATAATAGTCAAAGAATACAGGCCATGTCCCGCCAGAAGACAGAGAAGTTCAGGCCAATAAACATGCCCTCCTGCTTTCTGCCAGAGGATGAGAGCCAGTGATGCCGGTATCAGGCTGGCCATCCAGACCAATGTCATGGCACATAATTTCACTCCGCATAATTTGAGAGGCGATAGAGGGAGTTGCAGGAGAAGCTTGAGTGTTCCATTATATTTATCAAGACCAATGGACCGAATGGCAATAAAGGGGAGAAGTAAGGTCTGACTGAGGTAATAAGCGCCAAATGTCGGCACAAAAATACCGGCAAGAGGCGACATACCCGATGCCAGTTCCGGGTATTTTAATGCAGTTCGACTGGCCTGGCTGAAGAGTGAAACAGCCTCCATGAAACTATATCCAACAAGGGCTGACACAATGATCAGCATTGTCCAGAGGGCAGGGGAGAGAAGCAGACTACGGATCTCCTGTACCAGGACGAGTCTGGCCGTACTTTGAGACTGACGGCTTTGCTGATCAGGCGATGGCAAGAAATATATCCTCTAAAGTTGCAGTTTCCTGGAGGCGCGTTTGTCTTCGTAATTCAGCCAGGGTGCCATGAGCCAAAACCCTGCCTTCGGCAAGCAGAAGAAAACGGTCACAAATCCGTACCGCTTCAGTAAGTTGATGTATCGAGAGAATCAGGCTGCGGCCTACCCGGGAATCTTTCAGGAGTTCGATAACTGATAGAGTCTGTCGAAGGTCAAAGCCGTCAAAAGGTTCATCCAGGAGAAGAAGCTGTTGTGTACTGAGCAGGGCAAGAGCAAGTAAAACTCTGCGACGATAGCCTTTGGAGAGCTGAAAAAAACGCTTTCCAAGCACAGAAGAAAGGGCAAGACGCTTGATAAGGTTTTCTAGTAGATGTTCATCCCGGCCAAATGATTGGCGAAAAAAGGTCAGGGTTGTTTCAACTCTTTGCTGAGCATAAGGGGCGATGTCATCAGGTTGATACCAGATAAAATGTTTTCTCCTGGAAAGAGCTGATGGCGTATCGTTGAGCAGGACCTCTCCGGAGTCGACAGTAAGAAGACCTACCAGGGATTCAAGTAATGTTGTTTTTCCAGAGCCATTTGGGCCAATAAGGCCTAAAATTTCACCGGGTACAAGTGCAAAGGAGACGTCAGACAAAAGAGTATTGTCTCCAATTGATTTGGT
>JALXCX010000065.1 GCA_026990725.1 Desulfobulbaceae bacterium | reverse complement strand
TTCGGTTCTGAAGCAATTCTCAAATTCTTGAAGCGTGCGGGGAAATTTTTCTACCATAACCTGCTACACTACATGTAGTAGTCGCTGGAGTCAAATGCATACCCCAGTTTGTTTAAATGATTTTCGTTTTAATGAAGCAATTTTTTCGGCGAACACCGGTAGGGCAGAACGTCGTTTTCGCCCTCAAATCGACATGTAAAAACCTGGTAACATTACTGTGGGGTTCGTAAATTCTTCATGACCGAGTTTAACAATTTTCACCAATATTATCAGGTGGTCTTATGTAAAACTCCTTAAACTGGCGCCATTCAAGTCTGGCCCCTTTTTTGTATAACCTGTGCTGAATACAGAACAAAAGGAAATAAACTGTACCGTGTTCCAATTTTGTTCCGAATCCTCCTCGGATTTATGATCGGTCTTCAAGGGAAAAAAAGAAAGAAAATAACTTATGCATTTTCAACCCGCCGCTGACACTTGTCTGGGAGAAGTTGAAAAAGAATCTATAGACAATCCCTCAGTACTCCTGTTCCGTTAGCCCATATAATCTGCCGACATGTTGATCTGTAGTTATCAGTATGGCTGATATTAACAAGAAGTCATGTTGTTGTTGAAAATCATGTACATATGATATATTTTACTATGGAAAATATAAAATATTACTGATTCTAAGGTATCTATCATGAAAAATACCCTCGGAAAGATTCAACTTCTTTGTATCTGTATATTTTTTTTCACTCTCATGCTCATCACGGTTCCGTTTTCTGTACAGGCAGCTGGACATTCATTTAACGAGGCAACTTTTTTGCCCTTTGAAACCGAGGTTACAGATACAATCGTTTCCGGCTCTACTTCTGATTATTACAGAATTCAGATGCCATCTGATGGCAATATTTCCATTAGAATACGACATGAAGACGACCAGGAAAATAACGACTGGACAGTGGACCTGATAAGCTCTGATGTCGGACATACAGTGATCCGCACATTTGATCATGATACGTATCAAAATTTTTCAACAACAGAACAGGAAGGCCTGGCTGCCGGTACATATTTTATCAGGGTAAAAAGCAGGTCACAGTATAACGTACCTGAGGCCCCTTATTTTCTTCGTGTTGACCATGTAGTTAGCACCTATTATGAGAGCTGGCCCAATGAAAGTTTTCAGGAAGCAAATCTGATCAATACTGGACATGATTATGAAGGAAATATGTCGTCAGGGAATGATATTGATTATTTTAGAATAGTTTTACCTGCACGAGGAAATATTGTGGTACGCCTGCACCATGAAGACGACCAGGAAAATAATGACTGGACAGTGGACCTGATAAGCTCTGATGTCGGACATACAGTGATCCGCACGTTTGATCATGATACGTATCAAAATTTTTCAACAACAGAACAGGAAGGGTTGGCAGCCGGAGTCTATTTCATCAGAATCAGTAGTAGATCTACTTACAATCCACCTGATGCGCAATATTTCCTCAAGGTCGATTATACACAGAGTAATTATTATGAGTATTGGCCCAATGGCAGTTTTCAGGAGGCAAACCCTATCAATACAGGACATGAGTATGAGGGAAATATGTCATCCGGGAATGATAAAGATTATTTTAAAATCATTCTGCCGTCCAGGGGGAATATTGCTGTACGTCTGCACCATGAAGACGACCAGGAAAATAATGACTGGACAGTAGACTTGATAAGCTCTGATGCAGAACATACAGTGATCCGCACATTTGATCATGATACGTATCAAAATTTTTCAACAACAGAGCAGGAAGGTTTGGCAGCCGGAGTCTATTTCATCAGAATCAGTAGTAGATCTACTTATAATCCACCTGATGCACAATATTTCCTGCGAGTGGATTTTACTCAAAGCGAGTATTATGAGGTGTGGCCCAACAATATTTTTGCTACGGCCACTGAGATGGCGCCCCGGCACGAATACCAGGGAAATATTTCTGCATCAGATGATAGTGATTATTACTTTTTTAATCTGCCGCAACAAAGTCAGGTTTTCATTCGATTCAGACATGAAAATGTGGATGAAAGAAATGACTGGCATATTGATCTCCTGACAGCTGATGGCAGCCATGAGACGTTGTTATCGTTTGATCACGATACCTATTATGGATTACTATCCGTGAAATCCGTCACTCTGCCTGCTGGAACATTTTATCTTAGGGTCACACCCAGGAATACATATAATCCTCCTGTGTCCCAGTATTTTCTGGGTGCATACCCTCCTGTAGAATCATCAAAAAATTTATTCCTGTTGACCCTGCCGGCAATACTTCATGACAAGGCTCATTAATTGGTTTGGATCATTAGAAAAATGGATGGAGTTGGCTGGCCAGGCATAGAAATCTGTATCTGGTTGGCCAGCCTGTTACGCCCAGCGTAATCCTCACCAGGGACAAAGCAGGCTGCAGGTTCTTTGCAGGATGAATAAACGTGCACAGTTTTTCCGCAGGAAAATCCCCTCTAACTGTGTGCAACAAATCACCGTCCTTCTCCCATATCTTGTTACCAATGATCTGGGTAAAAGTCATATCGAAATGGAATACCACCTCATTTGCGAAAATATTTTGGTTCCTGTGACCCGGATTTATAAAAATCAGGAACGGAGCAAAGGAGTAATCACGGGTCGATTATCAGTCAGTACTCCTGGGTTGGTCACGCCGTAGATGGAGTAGATAGTGGAAGCAACACTGATGGGTTCAAACCAGTATGTTCCGGACTTGGGCCTGAGGTACAACCGGTTTGCAGATCCACTTCGGTCCAGCACGGTCTGGCCAATCAGCCGGGGGACATGAAAATAATCATTTCCTCCGGCAACATATAGGTTCTGCAGGTTGCCGTGATCCCATCCTTTTGCGCTGTTCAGATTGACACCACGTCCAAAATCCCCCATCACCATGATGTTGATGGTTCCGAGTTTGCCGAGTTGTCGCAAATGGGCAACGGCTGAACGGAGCCCCCTGAAAAGACGGGTCATTCTATCAAGGTAGTTCCGTGCATCGTTATGATCATCCCAGCCGCCAAGGCCATCTGTACCCAGGGTGATGACCTGAGTGGATGGATTATAGTTCATGATTTTAACAGCTGTTTTCAATTTACGCGCAAACCCGTTATCATCGTAATTCAGATTTTCTCCCTGGGCGTTGGAACCGAGGCTGGGGTCAGGAATGGCATCAACTCTGTCAATAAATGTCTCCATTTCGTGACGTTTGGTGAAAGCGTCAGTGATTTTTGGGGAATAGTTTTTTAATCGATTCCAAGCCTGAGCCAGTGAATTCATCTGCGGCCCATAGTCCCTTTCCCAACCTCTGGAAAAGGGGTTGTCCAGGTTTTCATTGATGGAAATGGGTTCAAGAGGAGCAATCATTGGTAGATTACCTCGGGCATAAAATCCAGATTCTCCTTCCATGGTCAGGAAGGGCATTCTCGTGCTTGCGTCGACAATGTTATTGTCCCAGAGGATTCGAGCCAGATTGGAAAAGATACCAGCCCCGTCTTCATTAAAACTTCCCCGTTGATTTTGGGCAACACACGGACCATGCGAACGATTATTGGTGTTCCAGCGCACCTGGCTGAAACAGGTTCTGAAAACAGAAAGGTTGCCGCCGGAATATAATTCTTCCATGATGTCTCCGCCTGCAGCCTGCCAGAAGCCATGTGGAGTCATGCGTAGATTGGATGGATTGAAGTAATCGGCATAGTTGCTCTGTGAGTATCTCTTGAACAGAGAATAATTGGTGAAATTTCCTGCCAGTTCACTGGCTCCGCCATAAAGAAAGACCATGATGGTCTGTGGTGTATTTCGGTAATAACGGGTTGGATCAAAGAGAACATTATCCAGTGCAGCGGCTCTGGCCTGCTCTGGAAGAGACGGAATCAGGGCGCTGCAACCGGCGTAGAGGGAGAGTTTGAGGAAATCACGTCTGTTCATGGCTGTACCTCCTGAAAAACGTACAAGTCACTTAATCTAGAAATATAATCAAGGATGTCTTCTGCTACATTTTCCCGGCGGGAGTAGCACCCTCCCTCAATAACACTGAAATTATACGTCCAGTGATAGTCTCCATCGTCACTCAGCATATGTGTTCGAAACATGGCAAGTTCGTGAGCTGTGGGAGCTCTATGCACCAAAAATTCAAAGAGGTAGCGGGTAAAAGAATTGATAGTTGCCACTGGGTTTGCCGGATCATAGGCAAACCTGTCATTTTGTAGCAGCCCTGGTCGCCAACCGAAAGTATTCCAGTCGTCATAGGTGTGTTCCTCGTGGTAACCACAGACGTTATGCATGAGTATTTTCTCACGGATATACTTGTGATAATAGGCAAATGAAAGGGTGTCCAGCGGTACACGTTCGAGTCTACCGAGCTTATATTTCATGGAGGCCTGATGCATATCTGTCAGGGACTCATTAAGGTAATAAAACGTATCACGAAAATGCTTGTAATCAAGTTTTTTGGCCAGAGAGTAAAAGAGTTCTTCAGCAGATTTTGCTCTACTGGAGTGGAGCAGGTATTCTTCCGAAAAAACGATTTGCAGTAAAATATCCTGCCAGGTTTCCGGATGCGATGAAACAATAATATCTGTGACCCGCTCCTTATCGAGAGCGTCATATTCGGTGAAAAAGAAATCTACCAGGCGGCGAACCGTCCCCTGCAGAAAGGCGTTTGATTTAACGAGTTCTCTGTAAAAATCAAAGCCCGATGTCACTGTTGTGCCAAAAAGGGGCATAGGCACCGTGTTAGCGTTTAATCCTATAACAAGGGTATCGTGATCTTTGTCCAGGAACCAGTTTTTTAGAGCTGTGGCGGCAATGGGTACATGGGTGTCGTTGAAATCAAAACTGAAAATTTCCATCATCTCTCGGCCGTTGTCTTCAGGACTTCTGAAACGACGCCAGTTATCGAAGCTGGACATGTGAAGATAGGTTGAATACCGCATCCCGATATCATCATCCATATCCATGACCAGCCAGTTATATACACTTGCCACGTCAGGGTAGTGGGAAGAATCCAGCTCATACGCCGGCGAGAACATGATCGTCTGCGTCAGGATATAAGCCATCCAGTTGTGGAGGTAATGCTTATCCAGATGTGGCATTGCATAGAAGCGGGCCAGGATATCCAAAACTTCGTAAGGGCGCCAGTTATTATCATCCCGGTAATACCTGGCTTCATTTCGTATCTCACGTTCTACACTGGCCATGTTGTTTTTGTTTTGGGATAACTGGTTGCGCACGGTGCAGAGGAAATGGCCGGAAGATATCCTGCTCTTAAGTTCTGGTGCCTGATAACCAAAAAAAAGAGAAGAGAGCAGTTTGTCCGCGACCTTGCGTTTATCATATTGAGCAAGAGAATTAAAGGTTCTATCACTGAGCGGTCTTAGTTTGTACTGGGAAGGGGTCAGGTCCCGGCGATAGTAATGCAGTCCTTTATATACGATGTCATATTTGGGATCAGGAGGGTCTGTAACAACAGAACAGGTGGGAGAGGCCAGTATAGCCGGCATGAAGAGAAACATATTGTCTCTTGCAAGAGACACCGGTGCACTGCTCAGGATCAGGATCGGGACAATAACCAGGCTTGTGGGGCATTTTCCCATCAACCTTTTTATGGCTCCTGGTTTAAACTTTCGGGGGTTTAGCTTCGATGTAATTGTTTTCATAAAATTCCGATAACTCCTCAGAAAGATTCCTGATCTAAAAGATCATAAACTACAACAACCTGGATTATTTTCCTCTGGCACAACACTTTTTTAAAAACAAGCAAGTATTACAGGTACAGAAACAACAACAAAATATTGCAAAAATAATACCATTTCCCCCTTGAGGAAGGCATTGACAATAATGAGCAGGTGCCTTTTGTATATTTTGAGTGATCAAATGATTTGATTATTCCGTTGAAATCCGATAAATCATCGAAATATAGCTGGGGTATAGACTTATTCTTGAAAAAAATTGGTACACTTTTTCATTCCAACCTGGCCAAGGCAATTGGTGGAAAATTGACGCTCTGTTTTTTTTGAAATCGTAGCAGGCCCTCATGAATTACAATATCGTTTTTTGAACAACAAGAGAAATAAGAGGAGGAAAAGGAGAGGCATGATATGTATTTATTCTGCCCAACAAACGGAAATAAGCCCTATCCTGTCCCCATTTTTGTTTTTTGCATGGAATTGCTGCGGGTTATGAAGAGCTAGTTTTTTCGGTTGTTTGTTCCCATCCCGAAAAACAATATTGACTCCCCATGGAGATTTTCTGTAGAGTTTCTGCTTATTGAAGGTGTTTTTGTCCTCTCTGGCCCTTCCTCAAAAAACGATTACTTATCACCTAAGACGTTACAGGAAAATCAATACCATGATAATAAATAATCTCTCTTTTTTTCTTTTCTTCTTCCTGCTCCTGCCTGTTTCTACGGATGCGATAGGAAATGAAACAGGCACATTACCGGCTGTCTACATGCTTCTTTCCGGGAATATAGATACTATAACCGTCGCCGGTGACGGCTCAGGCGACTACAATTGCGTTGGTGACAACGATCAACTGGCGATCAATCAGGCCCTTGACCAGGTTGCAGGTGATCCTGGCCTTACAACTGTTTACCTGAAAGGTCCCATGACATGTGTAATCGAGGAACCGATTATTATTTCGAGCAATACGAAATTAACCGGTGATGCAAATGTGAAGGTGCAACTGAAAGACCATACGGATTGGCCTCATAATAAACCATTAATAGCCCAGAAAGGCGGTGAATATTGGGACGGGGATTCATTGTCAGACAAAATATATGGAACCCTTGATGATGCTATCTCCAATGTGGAAATCAGCGGGTTTGAACTTACCGCAGGTACACAGGATGCCTCGCCTGGAAGCTGGTATTACATTTTGATGATTTTTTATGGTGCCTCTGACCTCACAGTGCACGATATGCATCTGCACCACAGTTATGGTGATTTTATCCGCATAATGAGTGCTACCTTCGGCATGAACGAGAGGGTGAAATTTTATAATAACCTGATGGAATATTCCGGGCACGATGGACTGTATCTCGGCTATATCAGTGACCTGGAAATATATGATAACCAAATCTACAGTACCAGAACAAACGACGGCATACGAGTTGGCCAATGTGATACTATCTCTATCCATGGGAACACGGTGGGTAACAGCCTCAACAATGTGCCATCCGGATATGCCGGAATAAATATCGACAATAATGAGGTGCCGGTTGGTTCAGCAGAAATATATGAAAATTATATATACGGTAAAGGCGGAGGCATTGTTTTAGAGGCAGGAAGCACAAAGAATTTTGTAGAGAATGTGCATATTCATCATAACCGAATATTTAAAACCCCCGACAACACCGCCGGCGGAGATCATTTTCTCAATGGAGGAATCCACATCCATGGAGCACACAATACGCTTATAGAATTTAACACCATTGAAGGCAGTTATAAGGATGGTATTGTGTTTGAAATCGGAGCAGGCACTGAAACGGGATACCAAACCATTGTACGTAACAATATAATAAGTAACAGTACCGGCTATGGACTAAATAATCTTGACAGTGATAAGCACTCCTTTATTTCTGATTATAACAACATTTACAACAGTTCAGCAGGAAACTACAATACTGGATCTTCAGCCACTGATATCCATGTTGATCCGCTGTATGCCGCCTCTACAGACACAAATGATCCGGATGCTGTTGACCTTCATCTTAAGTCAGCAGCCGGTCGCTGGGATGGTTCGCAATGGGTCAGCGACGGTCATACCAGTCCATGCATAGACAGCGGCGATCCGGCTTCACCATATGCAAACGAACCCGCCCCCAATGGTGGACGGGCAAACATTGGAGCCTATGGCAACACAGCGGAGGCATCAAAGCTTTGAATTTAGAAATAATCTGGGCAGATTCCGATTAAATCCCCGGCAGTAAGGTAATAGAGAAACAGGCTGAATGGCTTTTTAGCAAAGTGTATCCGGTAAATAAAGTTTGTGTAGGTGTCATGATGATTTCATTACACCATGACGTTCTGGGATCCAACTCATTCGGAAATGATACTATGCAATTTCTTTGCTTACATCTCTTTGACGTTTTCAGCCGGTAGAGAAAATGTAAATGTGGAGCCCTGGCCGATCCGGCTTGTGAGTTCTACTTTGCCGTTGTGATTGTCTGCAATATGTTTGACGATGGAAAGCCCAAGGCCGGTGCCACCGTGTTCGCGGCTTCTTGCCTTATCGCAGCGGTAAAATCGTTCAAAGATTCGTTGTTGATGTTCGTGGCTGATTCCCGGCCCCTGGTCCTGCACGTTGTTCTTTAT
>JALXCX010000064.1 GCA_026990725.1 Desulfobulbaceae bacterium | reverse complement strand
TAACCGCCGGTGTTATTCGCCCCTATCCTGGTGAATATCGATTAGCCGTAGAGCGTTTCACTCCGGGTAACCTTACCTTACAAGCCGACTGGGATTTGTCCTGGTGAAGCGTGAAGAATATTAAACCCAGATTAATCCCTGAAAGTTCCGGGATAGCTCGCTGAGGTTTGAGTACTCAGGGTATCTGTGCACTAGTGTACAGTGATAGCTGAATCATTTAAAAAATATTATTAACTTATGCGGCGTGATCTAAGAAAATTCAAAGAAGGAAAATACGACATACTTGTTATCGGCGGCGGGATAACCGGTGCCTGCATTGCCCATGATGCCGCACTGCGTGGTCTGTCCGTTGCCCTGATTGATAAACATGATTTTGGCGCCTGTACCTCTTCCGCCTCTTCCAAGTTGTTGCATGGCGGTATCCGGTATCTGCCCAAGGCCCAGTTCCATAAGGTACGGGAATCGGCACGGGAACAGGCCATTTTTCAACACCTTGCCCCACATCTGACGCGCTGGCTTCCCTTTATCATCCCCACGGACAAGAGCTCGCTGACCAAAGGAAAGATGGCGCTCAAGGCGGCCATGGTCGTCTATGGTCTCTGCTGTGTCGGTTTGTCGAAATTAATTCATGATCCCGGCAAACTGCCGCCGCCACGGACATTTCTCAATGGTGATGAGGTGATTCGCAGGCTTCCCATGCTTTCGGCCATAAAAGGATTGACCGGGGCCCAGATTCTCTTTGAATCACACATGCACAGTTCCGAGCGAATGACCCTGGCCTTTGTCAAGACTGCGGTTGAAAACGGTGCTCAGGTTGCCAACTACATCCAGGCTGGCCGATTGCTTATTCAGGGAAAACGGGTGATCGGGGTGAATGCCACAGATGGCCTGACCGGGGAAGAGTTTTCCATACGTGCCCGGATGGTGATTAATTCGGCAGGGCCCTATTGCCAGGCCATCAATGAAACCGTGCCGGGACTGCGGCTGCACCATCGGCTCACCGGGTTTTCCAGGGGCGTGCATCTGGTGACCCGTCAGCTTGAGTCAAAATATGCCATGGCCTTGACGACCAAAAAGAAAACAGAGGGGTTCATCACCCGGGGCGGGCGGCATTTTTTTATCCTTCCCTGGCGGGGACGTTCCCTGATTGGAACGACCAATGTTCCGTTAACAGAGAACCTGGATGATATCCGGGTAACGAAAAAAGATGTTGATGATTTCCTTGTAGATATTAACGAGGCGCTCCCCTCGGTCAAGTTGACCAGGGATGATGTTTTTTATGCCTTTACCGGTATTTATCCAATTATTGCCAGGGAGATTAAACCCGACACCTATCAGGGAACGGGCGAATTTCAGATTGTCGATCATGGACGAAAAGATGGGATTGACGGGATCATTACGGCCCTGGGCGCAAAATTCACCACCGCAGGGAACGTTGCCCGGCAGGCTGTTGACCTGGTCGTCGATAAGCTTGGAGGAAATATTGCAGAGGTCCGGAGGGATGAAACCCGGCTTCTTGAAGGGCGTATTGAGGATATCACAGGTTTTACCGCCGACTGCCTGAAAAAATATTCATCACTGCTGCCTGAGGAGAGTATCCGCCATCTGTTGTGCAATTACGGCAGTACTATTGATGAAGTGATTGGGCAGGGAAAGCGAAAAAACATGCTGACCAGGCTCTGTCCTGAACGGGAAACCCTGGAGATAGAAATTGATTACGGCGTCAGGTGTGAGATGGCGATTACCCTGGATGACATGCTGTTCCGACGCACGGGGATCGGCACCATCGGCTATCCGGGGGACGAGGCCGTTGCCCGCTGCGCAGATCTGATGGGAGATATCCTGGGCTGGAATGATACTGAAAAAGAACAACAGGTTGCAGTGGTACGGCGCCGTTATGACTCCTGGCAGAGGTGAGGTATGGACGCATCCGTTGTGAAAATTATCCATATTGCCCCGACCCCATTTTTTGCCGATCGCGGTTGTCATATCAGAATCCGCAACGAAATAGAATCCCTTGCCGGACATCCCGTAAGGGTGATTCTCTGCACCTACCATCTTGGTAAGGATGTGGATGGAATTGATATTCGCCGTATTTTCCGCATCCCAGGCTATCATAAACTTGATGCCGGCTATTCACCCTTCAAATTCCCGGCCGATATTCTTCTTTTTTTTCTTGTCCTGAAAACCTGTCTGCGGGAAAAACCGGACCTGCTGCACGGGCATCTCCATGAAGGCGCCCTGATCGGATGGGCGGTGAAAACTATCCTCTTCTGGCGCAGTTTGCCCCTGATCATGGATATGCAGGGAAGTCTGAGCGGTGAGCTGACCAGTTACGGGACAGTAAAGTCCGGTGGTCTGCTGAAACGGATTATTGTTCGTGTTGAAACAATGATCTGCAAAATGGTTGACTTTTTTTTCTGTTCCTCGGCCGAGAGTCAAAACACCCTGCTCAACAGATTCCATGTTGC
>JALXCX010000063.1 GCA_026990725.1 Desulfobulbaceae bacterium | reverse complement strand
AGGTTGAAGTTAGAAGGAAGAAGTGTGAAGTAAGAAGTAAGAAGGAAGAAGTGTGAAGTAGGGAGGGAAAAAGCAACTTTATTTTATAGTATCCGGTCATTTCAATACACACCAATTCGTGCCGCATTATGGCATTCAATGCCCTGTGTTATATTAAAACATTAGAAAATATAATACCTCAACAAATATCAAAGTGTCTTCAGAGGAATATCTTAGTAAAATTGTTTTTGCATTAACCAAATAGTATGTTACCTTTGTAACCCCTGCAAAATAAATATCCCTATGCACACTAAATACTTACAGAGGTTTTCTTCTAATATTACCGCTAGGTGGGTGGTATTATTTATTGATATCTCTCTAGTATTACAAACTTTTTTTCTGGCCTATTTGGTGCGTTTTAATTTTACCTTAGATTTTGGATCACACCACTTTGTGCTACAACTTCCTTTTGTGGGAATCTTAGCTTTGTTGAGTTTTTTGTCAATAGGTTCTTATAAGGGAGTTGTTAGACATACCGGTACACGCGATGCCTATAATGTTTTTTTAGCCTCTTTGCTTTTGGCTGTATTATTAGGAATCATTGTTTATCTTAACAGAGAGCTGGGCATCTTACAAAAATTTACTATACCGCGTTCCATTATTGCCATACATTTTATGTTGAATGTAATTGTGTTAATAGCCAGTAGGTATATTTTTAAACAAGTATATTATATGCTGATTAAAGGGGTTAGAACAGATAAAAGAGTCTTGATTTATGGTGCAGGAGATTCGGGCTTAATTACACATACCACTCTTAAAAACGATAAAAAATCAGGTTTACAAGTAGTAGGCTTTATTGACGATAGCCGCCAGAAAATAGGGAAAACCTTTGATGGGATTTCAGTCTTTGCTAGCCATCAAGTTGATAGCCATTTTATAGAAAAACGTCGTATTAAAGAAATCATTGTTTCCATTCAAAACATCAATGCTGCCGTATTATTGGATTTAGTGGATGGTTTAAGCGAGCTACCGGTAAAGGTAAAGATTGTACCACCGGTTGAAAAGTGGATTAACGGTACTCTAAAAACATCACAAATAGAAGAAGTTCAGATTGAAGATTTATTAGATAGAAATCCTATAGCAATGGACAATCCTACCATTGCACAAGAACTAAAGAATAAGTGTATTTTAATTACGGGATCTGCCGGTTCTATTGGTAGTGAGTTAGCACGTCAGATTAGCAATTACAACAATAAAAAATTATTAGTATTAGACCAATCGGAGTCGGGTGTCTATGATTTACAACAAGATTTTGTTTATCATAAAATTACCAATGTCAAGTATTTAGTGGCTGATATCCGCGACAGGCATCGTATGCAACAAATATTTGACGAAAACCACATAGATATTATTTTTCATGCGGCGGCCTACAAGCATGTGCCATTAATGGAAAACAATCCGTATGAAGCGGTACAGGTAAATGTATTGGCTACCAAAAATCTGATGGACTTGGCTATACAACATCAGGTAAATAAGTTTGTGATGGTTTCTACCGATAAGGCGGTAAATCCTACCAATGTCATGGGGGCGACAAAGCGCGTAGCAGAGATTTATGCCGGCCATGCCAATACACAAAATAAAACCAAATTTATCAGTACCCGTTTTGGAAATGTATTGGGTTCTAACGGCTCGGTAATTCCACTTTTTAGAAAACAGCTGGCACATGGTGGCCCTCTAACGGTTACTCACAAAGAGATAACACGTTATTTTATGACCATTCCTGAGGCATGTCAGCTGGTGTTAGAAGCCGGTGCTATGGGTGCCGGTGGCGAAGTCTTCGTATTTGATATGGGAAAATCGGTAAAAATTATGGATTTGGCTAAAAAAATGATACGTCTTTCCGGCTTTAGTTACCCGAATGAGATAGATATTCGTATCATAGGCTTACGCCCCGGAGAAAAATTATATGAAGAACTTTTAAGTCAAAAAGACAATGTTAGTAAGACGTACCATCCTAAGATACTGATTGCCAAAGTAACACATACAAATCCGGAGCTTCTGCTAAAAGCACTGGCCGTTTTATCGGATTTGTCAAAACTGTCGGCTAATGAAATTGTACAAGAACTAAAAACTATGGTTCCGGAATACAAATCTAACAACTCCATTTACAAGGTGTTAGACAAGAAGTAAGAATACGTAAGTATTATTAATAGTTTACGGTTATTACACCGCCCTACGAAAGTTTTCCCTAAAATTTAAGCATAACGGCCGTAAAAAACAATCTGCTGTTTGAGCCACATCTATTGTTTATTTGGAAGCCTGAATGTAGGCTAATCACATAACTACAAGTAAGGAACAACAGTTGGGGTGAGTTCAGATTGTTTAGGGAGTGGAGCGTAAAAATTTTGGGAAAACTTTCGTCAGGCTAGCGTTTTTTGATTACTTTTTTGGGCAATGCAAAAAAGTAAAGAGAAAATTAAATTCCTATTATATGG
>JALXCX010000062.1 GCA_026990725.1 Desulfobulbaceae bacterium | reverse complement strand
GCAATAGCCGTCAGAATTTTTGCTGTAAAAGCCTGGGCCTGATGGCGGGGGTTTGGTGTCAGCGGGGTCGCATCGAGAATAAGAGCTGCGCTTATGCCCGCGCCTATGGCAGCCCCGCATGTTCCCCAGAAACCGCAGGCTCCACCGGGAACCTTGCTGCCCCGGTCAATTCCGGCACTAATACTTTCAACGTCAAGCCTGCCCCCGCAGTTGCGGTACACGGCAAGGATTATTCCCGGCATCATGGCGTGATGTTCGGGACCGTGCATTGGCACTGCTGGATGACTGCGAAGGGTTGTCAGCAGAGAGAGCAGGTCGGTCGCTTTCGTGTTCAGACAGATCTGACGGATAATCTTTCCACCTTCCTGCTGATGACAGGAATCACAGATAAAATGACCTTTGGAGCATTTACTGTTTGTCTTGGTTTGGCTGCCGCAGTAATGGCAGGTTTTATCTTTTACCTCATTGGTATACACAAGCTTAGAACCGCAAACCATGCAGCCGCTGGTGTGGCGGTGCAGCGGGATGATAGGAGAAATTGTGCCGGTTTCGACGGCCTGCTCAGTCTCCGGCGGCGTGCCGCAGCAACAGGGGGCCTGCTCTATATTTTTTACAGCGCCCTTGTCATCAAGAATAAAAATCTGTTCACCTAAGAGTTGAGCATCTGCTGTGGAGATTGTCGTGGTCCGGCCACGTTCAAGAACCAATCCTGTGTCAGATGTCAGGAACGGCAGGGGGCCACGATAGACAGCCTTTGTCTGCCTGTCTTCTGTCTGTATGTTTTTGCGGGCCTCATAGGTCAGGGAAAAAAAACGGTTGTCCCCGACTTCGCGGTAAGGATAGCGCTTGTGAAGAAATATTGAGGAAAAACCGCAATCCTCAAGCATGGCCACCAGATCGTCCTGCTGCATGGCCCCGCCCAGACATTCTCCGCGGTAGGTCGTACTGTTCTTAATTAATGCGGAGACCGGTTCATCCGTGATCACATCAGAAACAACAAGACGCCCGCCAGGTTTTAGCACGCGAAAAATTTCAAGATATGTCAGGCGCTTGTCAGGGCTCAAGTTGATGACGCAGTTTGAGATAACCACATCAGCCGAGTTGTCCGGCAGAGGAATATCTTCTAAAAAGCCTTTTTGGAACTCAACATTGTCATATCCCAGCTTGTCGACAACGCTCTGTTTTGATTTTTCCGCAAGTTTTAACATATCATCTGTCATGTCAATACCAAAGACATGGCCTGAACGACCAACGTCTGCAGCAGCAAGAAAACATTCCACTCCGCTGCCCGAGCCGAGGTCTACAACTGTTTCCCCGTCCCGGGGTGCCGCGTCCTGAACCGGGCTGCCGCAGCCATACGATTTTTGTGTGGCTTCTTCCGGGATGAATCCGGTAACAAGGCCATCCGGGCCAAAGGGATTGACAATTTCGGTTTTGGCCTTGCGGGCGGCAGAGCCGTAAAATTCACGAACCGAAGAATGACCGTCAAGGTCTGCCAGTGAGACAACGCAGTTGCAGTGGGTCAGGGCAACAGAACCATCCGAGCCGTTTTCGGTGTCCGGACAGTCGTGCCGGACATCACCCATGCGCAGCCGGAATAATCCCTGATCAGGGTACTGTTTTGCCTGCCTGGTAATCAGATGGAGCACAAGTTGTTCGTAAAGATCAAGATAGGGGTCATCACCAACAAGTGTTTCGTTGTTCACCCAGGAGTGATCAGGATCGCCGCCGCCTGTAATGAGTGATAGGGGGCGTTGCTGCCAGTTGTTCTGTTCAGTCAGTGAACAGGATCTAATCGCTTCAAGAATACTGCTCTGCCTGAAAACCTGCTCAAGCCCCTGGTCAAGAGTCCCGCAGTTGAGCTTGTTCACCCTGATCAACGCCGGGGAAGGGTAGATGTTGCCATCCGGCCCGACGGCCAGGGATTCCCAGCCCATATTGGTCAGGTCGAATCGGGTGCCTGGTACTGCAAAAACCTGCGCTTTCAATGCCTCCATGTTATCTATCTGCAGGCCAAGTTTCCTGCAGACAGCAGCGGTTTCCACGACACGGGTAAAGATCTCCGCAGGAGGGGAAAATTGTTCACCGGTTCCCTTGCCCCTGATAAAATGATACATGAGATGCAGACCGCTGGCCCCCATTTCCTTGGCTTTACGGGCAATTTCCGGGAGTTGCTCCACATTGGTTGCATTCACAGCTACGGAAAGAGTCACGGCAAGTCCGGCTCTGGCAGCTGCCGCAAGGTTTTTTTCAAGTTTGCCGAAACTGCCAGGGCCCCGCAAATATTCGTGTTCCTGCTCAAGACCATCCAGGCTGACCTGCAGATGGAGGCGGCTGGTATCAAGGGCGGTGAGTTCTGGTAGGTATTTTTCAAGGAGCAGGCCATTTGTCAAGACAACCACATGATGATCCGGGTGCTGATTCAGCACGTAGGCTATGGTTGCGCAAAAATTCGGATAAACAAAGGGCTCACCACCAGTAAAATAAA
>JALXCX010000061.1 GCA_026990725.1 Desulfobulbaceae bacterium | reverse complement strand
CTGTATTGTTTTGTACACTCTGTCTTCATAAGGTCACCTCTCTGCTTTCTTCTTATTGTCGTAATACCAACAAGTTGTAGCAGATTTGTGGCCTTTTTTCATTCTTTTAATGAGAAATGCAGGTTAGGCTCCCTAAAGCCATACTGATTCTTCAAATATGCACCTTTCTCCATGCTTGCAGCTTTTCATCAAGACCTGTTGGCCATGGTTCATGGCCAACAGGTCTTGATGAAAAGCTGGTTTTTCCTTGATTTTGAACAAACTTAGTCTTAAGTTTGTTCCTATAGAGCTAATTAATGAATAAAATCAGGGGGCTTCACATGGATAAAAAAAAGAGCTGGGATGATATTCCATCTTTGGATTTAAGCCTTGACAGCAACGAAGCAGAAGAAAAAAACATTGACAAACGAAATGCTGTCCGCATGGTCTCAAAAGATATTTTATTGATGCTCAACGAAAATGCAAAAATACTCTATGTCCGGGTGGCCACAGAGAAGGGTATCCTTAACGCAAGAGGCGTTTTACAGGACATTAATCAGGGAGGATTATGCTTCCTCATGCCTGATCACGGTTTAAAAAAGAAGCAAATGATCAAGATACAGGTAATGCTGGGTAATCGGCCTCTGAAAAGTAACGCCATAATCTGCTGGACAAATAAAAACAAGGTCGGCATTAAATATGTTCATCCTGCCGCTGAAGACGTCAGCTTTCTCTCCGAGCTCTACTCCGCAAAAATTCTGAATCGAGTTTAAGAGGCCAGGCCCCGGTGGAGCCTGGGGCTTTGTCCAGATCTTTACTCCTCAAGCAAGTCCTTGCACCCCTATTCTGGTTTTCTCTCTGGTTCCTTTCCCGGAAGAAACACATTCAACAAAACTCCTGCAATTGCAGACAGGCCGATACCCTTGACGGTAAAACCGGCGGTACCAAGAGCCATATCACCAATCCCAAAAACGAGAATTAAGGACACAATAACCATATTTCTTGGCTGCGTCAGGTCGGTTTTATCCCGGACAAGAGTATTCATACCAATAGTGGCAATAGTTCCAAACAGTAATGTCATAATTCCGCCCATAACCGGAGTGGGAACCGTGGCCAGCAGGGCTCCGAGCGTCCCGGAAAAAGACAAAAGTATGGCCGCAACAGCCGCCCAGGTCATAATTGCCGGATTAAATGCCCGGGTCAGAGTCACAGCACCTGTTACTTCGGAATACGTTGTGTTGGGCGGTCCGCCAAGCATTGAAGCAAGGCTTGTTGCAATGCCGTCTCCCATTAAAGTACGATGCAGGCCCGGATCCTCCAGAAAATTTTTCCCTGTCACATTACTGATGGCCAGCATGTCCCCAATATGTTCAATTGCTGGCGCTATAGCCACCGGCACAATAAACAAAATTGCCTGCCAGTTTAACTCCGGAAAGACAAACGAAGGGACGGAAAAAAAAGGAGCGGCAATCACCTTTGAGAAGTCCACCATGCCAAACAAAATCGCAACTATATAACCGGCCAAAACACCGATCAGAATTGCAACCAGACGTACCAGGCCTTTACCAAGCAGTACGGAAAAAATTGTTACCAGCAGAGCGACAAAGGCAACAATCAATGCCGGTCCCTGAGAAAAAAGAACAGCTGCGCCGTCACCGGTTTTCCCCATGGCCAGATGAACAGCAACCGGCGCCAGGCTGAGACCAATAACCATGATAACCGGGCCAACCACCACCGGGGGAAGAACCTTGTGAATAATTCCCTGTCCCCGTGCCTTTATAAGCAGAGCCAGGAGGATGTATACCCCTCCTGCGGCCATAAGGCCAGACATGGTTCCCGGAATCCCCCAGGTTTGCACACCGTAAATAATAGGAGCAATAAAAGCAAAAGAGGAGGCCAGAAAAATCGGCACCTTCCGGGCCGTGATAATCTGAAAAACCAGGGTGCCAAGTCCGGCAGTGAACAAGGCAACATTTGGATCCAGACCTGTCAGAATCGGAACAAGAACCAGGGCGCCAAAGGCCACAAAAAGCATTTGTAAACCGACAATAAACTGCTTTCCTATTCCGCTCGTATCAGCTTCTTTAATCATAAGTTTATCTTCCTCCGTGAAAAATTATCACGTTTCAACGGCAAAACTTTATTTGAACTATTTTGTTCCAAAAATCTTATCCCCTGCATCGCCAAGACCGGGCAGAATATAACCATTTTCATTTAACCTTTCATCAATACCCGCAACCCAGATATCAACATCGGGATGAGCATCAACCATCTTTTTTATTCCCTCAGGAGCGGCGACCAGAAAAATCCCGTTAATATCTTTACAGCCGGCTTTTTTTAACATGTCCACAGTGGCTATAAGGGTTCCGCCTGTCGCCAGCATGGGATCAAGGACCATAGCCTTCCTCTGTTCAATATCGGGAACCAATTTTTCAAAATAGGTTACCGGCTCCAGCGTTTCTTCATTTCTATAGAGCCCAACCACTGAGACCTTGGCACTTGGGATAGCTTCGAGTACCCC
>JALXCX010000060.1 GCA_026990725.1 Desulfobulbaceae bacterium | reverse complement strand
TCTCACAATGTTCAAAAAAGGCCCTTCGATTATACAGATTGGTCATAGGGTCAAAATGGGCATAATGCAGCAGCCTGCGGACAGGCTTTAAAAACCTTGCAGCCAGCAGAAAAAGCAACAGGGTTATACCAATGCTGTATAGAAGCGCTTCAAATAATTTTTTCTGTCTTGCTTTCCGGAAGATTCCGATAAAGTCATTCTCTGGGGCAAAAACGGTCATGATCCAGGGCCAGCGGCTGTTTCTGGGAAATGATCGGACAACAGCAAGATATTTTTCACCGTCGACGGCAAAATCAATGGTTGAGCCCTGTAAAAGGACGTCATCATCAAGGTCTTGAATAATCGACCAGAGCCTGGTCAGCACAGAGTGGTTTTTCAGTTCTGTGATATTCAGGAGTTGTGGATGCCCTTCCTCATCTATTTTTTTGATCAGATTTATATTTGAATGTGCCGCTAACGCCCCGCCACGGCCGACAATAAAGGCAGCACTGTGCTGGCTTATTTTGCGTCTGGCAAGAAACTCTGACAGGCTGTTAATCTCAATGTCAACGCCTAAGGCACCCGTCAGTTCACTTTTTGTATTGAAAACGGGTATTGAAACGGTAATACCCGGATCTCTGGATGTATAGAAAATATAAGGAGCCGTCCAGAGAAGTTTTTGCTGTCTGAATGCTTGATACCAGGGGCGGGTGCGTGGATCGTAATTATCACAGATTCCCTCCCGGTTTTGGGGAATGAAATGACTGTCCCGCTGAATAACATGCTCCTGCTTCTCTCCGTTGACAACCGTAATGAGCTTGGTGAGGTAACTCGCTCCCTTCGGGGACCGTCGTCTGGCAACGTAGAGAAAATCTCCTGTCTGATCTCCGTAGGTAAAGCCGGAGAACGCTTCATGGTGTTTGAGTTGTTCCAGGAGATATCCTTCAAAGGAACTGTTGTCTTTGGGGTCCAGAATAGAGGATTTAATCAATCCCTGGGTGACACGGGCGGCATTCTCAGCTGTCTGCAGATGATGACTTGTGTTATAAATTGCTCCGTCGGCAAGACGCTGCATCATCTCTTTGGCATGGATCAGAAGGATTTTTTCTCCCATGCCGTGCTGTCTCAACATGATGATACCGACAGCCAGGCTCTGGAGGATGATCAGCCCGATAAAAATCAGGTATGGTGCCGACCATTTATTTTGCGGGTTTGGATATAATTTCATTTACTTTGTTAATATCCGGCTTTCTGGAGCCATGGTATGGGAGACGGAAAAGGTTGAGGAAGTGAAATTCAGTCATTGTTTTTCTGCCTGATTCAGGAAGAAAATTAATTATATAAGATATATTTTAACATATGGTACTGCCCGCGTCAAAAATAAGGTTTGCCGGCACCAGTCTTCTGCCTGAAAGCGCCGCTTACACCTTATGGTGCAACGTTTTACCCCACTTCTCATAAAAGATAAGTTCTTCAAGGGGTAATCTTGGCAGCCATCCGGCTTTTTCCAGCTCAGGCATTTCCGGGAAATTGGTCACGTGGCCGATGCACAGATAGGCGATGACGGCCACTGAGTCCGGCAGCGAAAAAAGAGTTCGTAATTCCTGTTCGTAGATAATAGAGACCCAGCCCACGCCTATTCCTTCTGCTCGTGCAGCCAGCCAGAGATTTTGTACTGCGCAGACTGTAGAGAAAAGATCCATCTCTGGCTGGACGGTCCGTCCGATGACAACCGGACCGGTTCGCTTTCGGTCGCAGGTGACCAGCAGGTTGACCGGAGATTCCCGAATACCTTCGAGTTTAAAATCACGGTACGTTTCTCTCTTGTCCCGGGTAAACATTTCGGCCGAATCGGCATGGGCCTTTGCAAAACCCTCGTATACTTTATTTTTTGTTTCCTGATCCCTGATAATGAGAAAATTCCAGGGCTGCATGAATCCGACAGAGGGGGCATGATGTGCCGCAACTAACAGTTTGTTCAACAGTTTTTCGGGAACAGGTTCGTCAGTGAACTGCGCCCTGATGTCCCTTCGCTGTTTAATGGCACGGTAGACGCCTGCTTTTTGTTCTTCTGAAAAAGAGTGTTTGCTTTGCATGGAGTATGAGTGGAAAGAGTGAGGTTTAATGGAGAAGGCGTACCCTTTTATAAAGGAACAGCCCAAAAAGTTTATCCCTGTTTATTGAGGCGAGACAGGGACGACCAAGACGAAATTGTAACATTAAATATTCAGGGAAACAATATAAAACGAATGTGCTCATTCCTTGCGTTAGAATGGTTTGTACGTAATTACAGGCGATTGACCATCGGGCAACAAGATGCTTTGGTTGACTTTTTATGGTTATCAGGTAGACTTTATCACCAAGATTACTGTTGTCTGAAAACTGTCTAGCCGACCTGGTTGGAGCAAATTGGCCAGCCACAACGAACTTTTAAGGTTTGAATCTGCGGTATGGCAAATCAGGAATCGGTGGCGCCCTTCATATAAAATTTTACCCCTGATTAATCATGCCTGTTTCCCCTTG
>JALXCX010000059.1 GCA_026990725.1 Desulfobulbaceae bacterium | reverse complement strand
CAAATCAACAAGCATTATTTATTGAAATGTGCTACCACAAAAGGTATTTTTTCTGGTGCAAATGTATTGATTTGACATAGAGATCTTTCCTGATCATTATTCACCCTGTTTTCTTACAGGAAAGCTTCTTGCTCTTTTTCCCTGATTCAACCGGACCTGTAATGAAAAAAACTTTCGTTGTCCTGCTGTTGCTTATTGTTGCCGCTCTTGGTGCCTATTCTTACCGCGCCCAACAGCAACCGACTGATTCACATGAGCTTTCTCTCTTTGGCAATATTGATATCCGGCAGATACGAACCGCCTTTCAGGTCAGCGGCCAGCTGACTGCCATCCATGTGCAGGAGGGGGATCAGGTTACAGCCGGAACACTTCTTGCCGAAATTGACCCTGTCAGGTATCAGGCCAATGTCCAAAAGGCCAGAGCAGAACTTGAGGCGCAACAACAGGTTGTCAACGCTCTTGTTGCCGGTGCCCGGCCACAGGAAATTAAGAAAGCAGAGGCAGAAGTCCGTTCGCTGACCGCCCAGACTGCCGAACTGAAAAAAACCATGAACCGGCTTAAAAAACTGATCCGGACCAAAGTAACATCCCGCCAAAAGCTTGACGATGCCACCTCGGCATATACCACGGCCAGAGAACGCCTTGAGGCCGCACGCCAGACACTTGATCTCGTTCTTGCCGGGCCACGCAAAGAAGATATTGCCGCAGCCAAAGCCAAACTTGCCGCAGCACAGGCAGCTGTCACCATTGCAGAAAAAGATCTGCAGGACACCAAGCTGTTCGCTCCGGTTGCCAGCGAAATACAGAGCCGCCTCATGGAACCAGGCGATATGGCTTTCCCCTCTACGCCGGTATTGACTCTTGCTCAAAAAGAGCCATTATGGGTTCGAACCTATATCCCTGAACCTGATCTGGGAAAAATTTCCTCAGGAATGCGTGCCAGCGTTCACACAGATTCTTATCCGGAAAAAACGTATAAAGGCTGGATCGGTTTTATCTCACCAACGGCAGAATTTACTCCGAAAAATGTTGAAACCCCTTCCCTGCGCACACGCCTGGTCTATCAGGCTAGAGTTTTTGTCTGCAATCCTGACAACGAACTCAGACTCGGTATGCCGGCAACCGTCAGTATTGATTTAACCCAGCCCAGACCGGACCATTCTTTGTCTCAACAGACAGGTTGTTCCAAATAACCTGCACATGGACGTTCAACAGGGGATGACTGCTAGGCACGTCCCGCTGGAAATTACCCAGCTCAGCAAACAATTCAAAGTCGGCAGGCAGACTGTTCAGGCACTGGACTCCCTTTCTTTCACGATTAAAGAAGGTATTGTTACCGGACTAATCGGCGCAGACGGTGCCGGAAAAACCACCCTGATGCGGCTCATAGTGGGGCTGCTCATCCCGGACAACGGCTCAATCTCCGTCATGGGGCACGATGCCACCGACCAATCCCTTACTGTCCAGGCAACAACAGGCTACATGCCCCAGCGTTTCGGTCTGTATGAAGATCTTACGGTGCAGGAGAATCTTGACCTCTATGCGGACCTCCAGGGGCTTTCGACTAGCCTGCGTACGTCCAGGTTTGCCCGGCTTTTGGAAATGACGGGCATGGCTCCTTTTACCAAACGTCTTGCCGGTAAATTATCCGGCGGCATGAAACAAAAATTGGGCCTTGCCTGCACCCTGATCCGACCGCCCAAACTCCTTCTTCTGGATGAACCAACTGTTGGTGTTGATCCGGTTTCCCGCCGGGAATTATGGTCCATTGTCTATCGTCAGGTCGAAGAGGAAGGCATGACAGTTCTGCTTTCCACGGCCTATCTGGATGAGGCGGAACGATGCAGCGAGGTCATTCTGCTCCATGAGGGGAAAAAACTGGGTCAGGACCCGCCAAAAACATTTAGTGACAAGCTCATCGGCCACACCTTTGAAGCCCGTGATACGATTGGCAGACGAAGAGCGCTGCAGGCACAACTTGGAGCCTCACCACTTTTTGCAGATGCCATCATCCTCGGCGATCATGTTCGTCTTGTCACAAAAAAGAACGCCAGCGCCGGGGAACTTACTACGCAGTTTTCCACTCCTGAAAATCGCGTGACCATCACCCCGGCCCCGCCCCGCTTTGAAGATGCCTTTATCTTTCTGCTCCAGTCTGACTCAACTGACACTCCAGAGGATGACCGTATTCTCCCAGTATCTCTTGCACCTGATCAGGAGGAAGAAGTAATTTCGGTAGCCCATCTTGAACGCCGTTTCGGTAGTTTTTACGCGGTAAAAGATCTGTCGTTTTCGGTCAGACAGGGTGAGATTTTTGGTCTGCTCGGTGCCAATGGCGCAGGAAAATCCACCACCTTTCGAATGCTTTGCGGTCTGCTGCCGGCCTCAGGAGGCTCCCTGCTGGTTGCCGGGGAAGATTTGCGTATAGCCCAGGCACCGGCAAGAGCAAAAATAGGGTATATGGCGCAAAAATTTTCATTATACGGCGGCATGACGGTCCGCC